>JAITJJ010000101.1 GCA_031278965.1 Deferribacteraceae bacterium | reverse complement strand
CTTGGCGGCATATCCCTATAAAAGAGTTTCCGCAGGGGCGGTTGACGGCGAGCTTCCCATTTTTAAGGGAACCCGTAAAGTTAAGGCGTTTAGAATCGCTTAAATTTAAGGATGTCCCGCTTATTTTGCCGTTTTCACCTATCCAGAGCTTCCAAACATCCTGGCCAGTTTTATCTTTATATGCAATATCCACCTTGTAATACCCGCTTGAAAGGGGCGCTGCGCCTTTTTGATCAAGATTTTTACGGACAGTAAGGAAACGGTATAACGAGTATGTTTTGCCTTTGCCTTTTCCTAAATTAAAGGAAAATTCCCCGTTTTTCCCTGTTTTTACTTCGTTTCCTGTCTCCAAAACTTTAATCTTTGCGCCGGAGATATTAGCCCCGTTTTGATCTATAAGCCTGCCTGAAAAGGCGATTTTCGCTACATTCGGAGAATAAAAGCCGACCATCTGCGTGACGCCGTCTATCCCGGCTCCGGTAATATACAGAGTTAATCCGTTAGCTATATCCCTTTTTGAGAGCCGCAGATAATCCGATAATCTCTTTACCATCTTTTCGGCAATATCCATAAGAACAAAGCCGTCATCGGCATGAACCTGCAAGATAAGGTATTTTAGTTTAACTGTAAGGTAAAAATCCCCCATTAGAGGGTTTTTTGAATTTGGAACAACGTATAATACCCCCCGTTCCCCTAAGCCCACAAACCTCTTTTGTTCTTTAGTGCCCACTTTGCTGAATTTCTCAAAAACTTTCTCGGCGGTATCGCTCCCCAAACAGGCGTGGATGCGTATATTTACGCTGTAGACGTTCTTTCGCGGAATATCAAACAATACGGTGGGCTCTTGGGCAAAATATGCATAGGTGGCGGAATATGTGGAAAAATTTTCGCCGTCCGCCGAAGGGAGGATGCTCATAACCCAATGATTTCTCCCTCCGGGGAGATCATCCAAAACAGGGAACAGAGAAGTAATTTCCTCGCTCTGGGAAGCGGCGAAGGAGATGAAAGACGGTAAAATAAGGAAAAGCGTTAAAAGAAACTTCATCTATGTCTAACGAAGAGCGTCTCTTCAACTTTCTCAAAGCCAACGCCGCGATAGCGCAAAGCAACGATAAGGTGATATATATAATCCGCCGCTTCACCTGCAAGCTCATCTGCGCTGCCGATAAAAAAAGCCCTCATAAATTCGGCGTTTTCTTCCCCCAGCTTTTTTATGATCAGATTATCGCCGCCGTTTAGCAATTTATTGGTGTATGAGCCTTCAACGGGGTTCTCCGCCCTATCTCTTACTGTTTGAGAAAGCACCTCTAAAATACCCACCTTATGCGCAACCCCCTTTTTATTAATGAGGATTTTACACAGGTATTAAGGGAAAGTCAATTTTACGCAGACTATTTTTAAAAGATTTTGGATAATAGATGACCGGCAAAAACTTCTCCTTACCTTTGTAAAATTTAGTTTACAAAGATTTTACGATATATCCCTATATTCCCGTTAAATTTCTCCTGTATCCTTTGTTGATACTACTTTTCGTTGTGAAAGGCGTAAAGAGTAAAACTTAAATTTGAGGGAAAAATGTTTAGGAAAAATTTAATTTGCACTGCCATAGCCGGCTTGTTTTTATTTATGAGCGGTTGCACTGCTCAAGAAAAAACAGAGACGCAAAAAACCCAACCCGCCGCTTCCGCAGAGAAGTATGTCGGCGGAAAAAACAACGGGAGCATAGTTGTTTATACCGCCCTTGAAGATGAACTTGTCACTGAGTATCTTGCCCTCTTTTATAAAAATTACCCCAATATCAAGGTAAACATCGTCAGAGAATCCACCGGAATTATTACCGCAAAACTCCTTGCGGAAAAGAATAATCCGCAGGCTGACGTTGTCTGGGGAACGGCGGCATCTTCTATGATGGTTCTTGACGACGAGGGGATGCTGGAAGCATATTCTCCGCAAGGCGTGGAGAGGGTCGCAGCAAAGTTTAAATCAGATAAACCCGTTCCCACTTGGGTGGGGATTGACGCGTGGGAAACCGCTTTTACCGTCAACACAGTTGAGCTTAAAAAATTGGGGTTAAAAGCGGAAAATATAAAATCCTATCAGGATCTCCTTAACCCCAAGCTAAAAAATCAGATTGTAATGTCCAATCCCAACTCATCCGGCACAGGTTTTTTAACCGTATCCGGAGTATTGCAGCTTAACGGGAAAGACAGCGAGAAAGGGTGGGATTATCTGACAAAACTTCATGCCAATATAGCTCAATATGTTCACTCCGGTTCCAAACCTGCAAAGATGGCAGCCGCCGGAGAGTGCGCGGTCGGGGTAAGCTTCGGTTATGCAGGGATAAGCCAAAAGCAGAAAGGCGCCCCGGTGGAGATTATATTCCCTGTTGAAGGCTCCGGCTGGGATCTGGAGGCAAATGCCCTTATGAAGAAAGACAAGATAAATCTTGCAGCGCAAACCTTTTTGGACTGGGCAATATCCGATGAGATTATGGAGCTCTACAAAAAGAACTATCCAATTATCACAGTGGGCGGCAGCGGCAGCTATGACGGCTATGAAAGCGATCCGCTGAAACAGCTTATAGATAACGATTTTATCTGGACTGCCAAGAATAGGGAAGATATCTTAAAAAAATGGGCGGCAAACTTTGATTCCAAATCCGCTGCAAAGTAGATATGCCGTATCTGGAAGTCAAAAATGTTACAAAACGCTTTGAGAATCAGATTGCTCTGAAGAGCGTAAGCGTGGAAGCGGAAAAGGGAGAATTGGTCTGTATTCTGGGACCCTCCGGTTGCGGAAAAACCACCCTTCTCCGCATTATAGCGGGGCTTGAAAGCGCCGACAGCGGAAGCGTCGTCATAAACGGGAAGGACTGCACCTATCTCCCCCCGACAAAGCGTAATTTCGGGATAGTCTTTCAATCCTACGCCCTCTTCCCCAATATGACGGTTAAAGAGAATATCCTATTCGGGCTAAGGCAGAAGAAAGAGCTTGGCAAGAGTGAGATTGAAAACAGGGCGGCGGAGGTTTTGCGCCTTGTAGGCCTCTATGAACATAAAAACAAGTATCCGCTCCAACTTTCCGGCGGGCAGCAGCAGCGCACCGCTTTAGCGCGTGCTATTGCCCTCTCGCCCGTTTACCTCTTGCTGGATGAACCGCTCTCCGCTCTGGATGCGAAAGTCAGGGCAAAATTGCGGGGAGACATCTGCCATATTCAACGCTCTCTGGGGATAACCACTATTATGGTAACTCACGATCAGGAGGAAGCGCTGACCATGTCAGACAGGATTATTGTTATGAACAATGCCGTGGTGGAACAGGTGGGTACGCCGAGAGAGATATACGATAAACCGTTGAATCCTTTTGTGGCAAATTTTATAGGAACCATTAACTTTTATAAGGTTTCAGGTGGTATTTTTGCCATAAGGCCCGAAAAGATTGAGCTTACCACCAGAAAAGAGCACTACGATCATATTGCGGAGATAAAGAGGGTGGAATTCAAAGGTGCGTTGACAAGAATTTACGGGCAGCTTCCGCAGCAAACCGAGATATGTGTGGATGTCCCGTCAAGAAGAGCCGATGAAATAGGGATAAAAAAGAATGGGATGATGTTTTTGAAATTTCCCGCCGAACACACGATAAAGTATTCTGTTTAACCGCATGTTCAGGCGGAAATTTCTCCATATAAGTTTTCCGCAGCTCTCTTTGCTGCTTCTCCTTTTAACCGCCTTTTCGGTCACCCTTATCTTCCCGCTTTTTTCTCTCTTTTCCAAAGCCTTTTTAAGCAGGAGCGGGGAGTTTTGCGGATTTAACAATTATATTGAATATTTCGGCACTCCGTCTTTAAGCGTCTCCGTGCTGAACACCATAGATATATCTCTCGTAACTACTATTTTCAGCTCCGTTTTAGGGTTTATATACGCATATGCGCTCACGCGGTCAAATATCCGCTTTAAAAGATTCTTCAGATATACCGCCCTTATTCCCCTCTTTATCCCGACCATTGTTCACGCAGTGGGGCTTGTTTACATATTCGGAAAGCAGGGTGTTTTAACAAAGCTCGGCTTTGGCTTTGAGCTATACGGACGCTTGGGCATCATCATTTCCGAAGTCATATACACATTTCCGCAGGCGTTTTTAATGTTTTTGATAGCTCTGGAGTTTGCGGACGGCAGGCTTTATGACGCTGCGGATTCCATGGGGATTTCCAATATAAAAAAATTTTTCAGAATTACTCTGCCGGAAATAAAATATACAGCTGTAAATGTTCTGTTCGTCTGCTTTACTCTGGCTTTTACAGATTTCGGAGCTCCAAAAGTTTTGGGCGGAACTTATAATGTGCTTGCTACCGATATATATAAACAGATAGCGGGGCAATTTAATATGAATATGGGGGCGGTGGTGGGGACGCTCCTTCTTTTGCCGGCAGTTATGTCGTTTATAGCGGGAAGAGTGATGACAAGCAAGAATGTGAGCACCCTAAACGCCAAATCCACCAAACTGATAATCAGAAGGAACAAGGGGAGGGATATTTTCTCCTTTATATTCTGCGGGGTTGTAACCCTATCTCTTATCTTTCTGATTGCGGCTCTCTTTGTGGGGGCTCTGACGAAGTATTATCCCTACGATCTGGGCTTCACTCTAAGAAATTTTATATTCAACAACTCCACCGGAGGGATCACCAGCTATTTCAATTCTCTTAAAATGAGTGTTGCCACCGCATTTTTCGGAGTGATATTTGTTTTTGCTTACGCCTATATGCTGGAAAAAACCAGAGGGTTTGCCGTTTTGAAAAGATTGGGCAAATTCCTTTCAGTGCTCCCTCTGGCGCTTCCGGGAATGGTGATAGGGGTATCTTTTATATTTTTCTTTAATCAGAAAACCAATCCCCTTAACTTTATCTACGGCACAATGGCGATCCTTGTAATTTCCAATATTCTGCACTATTTTTCCGTGCCTTATTTTACCGCATCGGGCTCCCTCAAAAAACTTGACAAGGAATTTGAAAGCGTATCGGAAAGTATGAATATCCCCCGTTGGAAAACATTCCTTAGAGTTAGCGTTCCCCTCTCTTTCCCCGCAATATTGGAGATATTTATGTATTATTTTGTGAATTCCATGGTTACGGTGTCGGCGGTGGTGTTTTTATACAG
>JAITJJ010000066.1 GCA_031278965.1 Deferribacteraceae bacterium | reverse complement strand
CTGACGGCTGGGGATATTTATAGCTGGAAGTTCCTCCGTCTACCGCAGCTCCCGCCCATGCCACCTCAAGCCCTTTTAAATATTCCTCGCACGATTCTCCTGCGGGGACATTGAAAGTTATGCCGGTCAGTTCGCTTTCAGCTGGAAGGTAGGAACCAGTATAAAAGGGTTCCGTTCCAGTTAAATTCACAGGATTTACTATCGGGCGTCCTGCTTTTCCTGTTCCTGTGGGAGCTTGACTCACAACCGTATCTCCGGCAAAGAAACCGAAACACTTACGGTTTGCCGGGCTTGACCTATCCATATAACTGGCGCTCCAGCGGTTATTTTTGTAGATAACATAGATCATTGCCACAGCAAGACATGAGTCCGTCGCCGGTCTGCATGCGATAAACCGGGGAATATCCACCGTTTTTGAAGCGCCGTTTACCGTGTAGGTATAATCCGGAACCCCGGTGGAGAGCATCGCCGCGGCGTCAGAGTAGGTGGAGGAGATAACAACCATCGGGATAGTTCCGTATGTGCCTTCCTTGATCCTTGAGTTCATGAAGTGAGTATGCGCTTGCCAATACGTGGTTCTGGTAACATCCAACGCCCAGGTTATCATAAATTTTGTGTTGTATCTGTCCGAGCGGCTGTTTATATAAGCGGCAAGCCCCACCGTATCAAATGTTCCTTGATCCACTCCGCCGAAGGATTCGTTGCCGTTCATATTCAGAAACGGTTTAGGCATTACCCCGTATGCTCTCGCCATAGTCAGCCACATAAAATATCTACTCATAATCGGAACATATTTTAGGTTATCAGTAGCAGACCGCTCAATCGCTGCGGCGATCTTTTCAACCACTAAATCGGTGGCTTCCTCCCAAGTAGCGCGCCTGAAGTTACTGAGATCCCCTTTGGGCTTAGAGGTGTCATCCCTAATTAGCGGGTATTTCAACTTGTCAGGCTGGTATAAAAGCCCTTGGTAACCCCCGTAGCAGCGCACGCACGCCCTAAGCTCCATAGGTTTGCCCAGTTCGGAAGAATCATACTCCGCTTTTCTGTCCGCTTCATCCTTCTCGGCCGGGGTTCTGATCTTCCTGTCCCCCGCGGACGTGAAAGCCACTATCCGCCCGTTTTTAACATGCACCTTCTGCTGGCAGCGGCTTCCGCAGTTGTAAGCGCCGGTTGTATGGTAAATCTTGACTTCTGGATCCATTGCAAGCCTGTCCGAACCGGAACTTAAGACCTCCCCGTCATCGCTTCCGTTTGAACCGCACCCCGCGAGGGTTGCCGCCGCCACGATCGTGCCCGTGCTTTTCAGCAGATCCCTCCGTGAAATAGGAAATACACTTTTCATCTTTTCCCTCCGTTGCTTTATGGGATATGTTAAATAGAATATCGTTTTATTAAAAGGACAGAACAGAGATTTATTTACGGACAGATTAAAGATTGTTTTGCGGGCAGTTATAAACTTTGGAGAAGTAAAACGTATGTGTTTCCGAATTATGACATTAAATTACCTCTGGTTTTGCGGTTAATTAGCAATCAAGACAGGATGCAGAGTTAAAGTATTTAAATTTACTGCTATACTATTAATTATAATGCCACATATTAAGAGTACCAAGACTGTCTGGAATTACCCTTTCTTTATCTGCCTGCGTGCGGCGGAGGCGATGCGCCTTACTGCCGTTTCAAAGTTCTCAAGGGATGAGCAAACGCTGTTTAGGAGTAGGCATTGTTTATCATTATACGTGCTGCCCGGTATAAAGAATATCCCCGGACAGTCCATAAATACCCTGTCTGTGTTAATCTCAGGGATAAACCGCAGCCACACATGGTAACGGAGGCATTTTTCATCCCAAAAGGCTATTTCAGAGAAGTGTTTGAATAATATATCATTAACGCGGATAGTCCGTGTATCCAGCTTCACCCTGATCTTTTCCATACAATTGCCATACTTCCCAGAAGAGAGCATAATATACGACAAGAGCTCAAGGATAGTGTTAAGGCGGGCATGATACTGCACTTTAATGTCGCACATCCTTTCTACGATGGCTGCCGGAGCAATTACCCACGCGGTTTTGGATGCACTTAAATATGTATTGGCGAAAGAACCTATATATATTATCTGCTCGTTTTCATCATCGGCTTTGAGGGGAGGAGGAACTTCCGTGTTGATATCCCGCAGCATATCGTTTTCAATCACAGGGATACGCGTTTTTTTTATCTCCTCAAGGAGTTCCCGCCGCCGTCCGGCAGATATGCTTATCCCTGAGGGAAAATGATTTACAGGGTTAATGTAGAGCAAACAGTGTTTTTTTCTGGCGGCTTTCAGGTGCAAATCCGCAGTAATCAAACCCTCATTATCCATAGCGATTGGGTGAATATTCCCGCCTAACGTAGGAATAGACGGCATTGCCGTAATTACATCGTTTCCCGCTATAAATATATTTGAACCGTGAAATAGAAAAGAGTGAAAGATATTTGTAAGAGCCTCATATACGCCGTCAAAAATAACGATATTATCGGCAGAGGTTTTTATCCCGTATTCAGCAACGTGCTTTACGACAGCTTCTCTCAACATCGGCAGACCGCGTTTGTCATACAAGGTGAGCATAGAAAGATATTTTGCGGAATTCAGGACGGAAAGAGCATAGGAAAGGGGGGAGTATGGATCAAAGTCCGGTTCATAAAAGTGATAGGAACTCATTTGCAATTTTGAAGGATCGGAAGAGCGGTTGTTTAATGCGAAAATAATGTCTTTATTTCCCTGGTGAAAGCCGTGGGAAGAATAATATTGCCAATCAGGAGTTTTATCGGCTATCAAGAGATCCCATAAATTGGGGCTGACAAACGTTCCCGATCTGGGGGTTGTCTTCAGATACCCTTCGTCTTTCAGTATTTCAATGGCGGTTTCCGCCACCCCTTTACTGACCTTATGCTCTCTGGCAAGCTTTCTGACGGACAGTCGGGTACCGATTCTCAGATCGCCATGCTTTATCAGCTTGGTAAGTTGCTCAGCCAACTGCTGATAAAGAGGGACATTTGACTGCCTGATGAGACTCATTTATCTGGAAGACAACAGGCAACTACGCCGGGATACCCAAAACCTGAATTTGGGAGACATCGCTGTCATAATAGAGCCGGTATGCGCAGTGCCTCCGCCCGCACCGCCGGAGCAGACGGCAGGCCATAGCGCCGTGAGCGCGAAAAATAGGGTAAAAATTGAACGCTTACTCACAAAACAACCTCCAAAAGTATTTTTAATGGCAATGCTTTTCCGTTTGTTATAAGGGAGTTA
>JAITJJ010000049.1 GCA_031278965.1 Deferribacteraceae bacterium | reverse complement strand
TGATGTTGCCGCGGTAATATGCGGACTTATCCAACGGCAAAGGGGTGCTCATATCGTCCGGCGGTATCTCATATTCAATGGTGTAGCGTATTTCTTTGGAAACCATACCCCATGCTCCGGTTCCGCTTCCTCCCATACCTGAATGTGTGACGTCTGCGGCGGCATCAAACAGAAGTTTGACATGTTCGCCCTTCATCTTTACCACAGTGAAATAATCGTTAGAATAAGCTACGGTAGATGCAATTGAAGCGACGGTAACGTCACCCTTTTTCAAGCCGATTGAAGACAGCAGTCCGCCATTTAAGAAAGCAAAATCAACCGTCCAGCTTTTAATCTCACGCGCATACCACACCGCACCGTCGCAATACAGATTGCCTATAGCCGTCTCTTTACGTCTGGAAAGGCGATCTTTGCCGGCAATACCGGTGACGTGAAAATGGCTGGGGGGAAGATCTTCGGCTTGGATATACTCCCCTGTGGAATAGCCTATGACAAAACTGGGGGAGTTGAAGTTAATCGCAGGTTTAGTTGCGGGCACAGCCTCTTCGTAACCGCCGAATCCGGATGGTCCGATATTGTTTTTTGCCTGCAGCCATATATAATACAGCGTCCCGTTTGTAAGCCCGTCTATTGCAGCAGCCATTTCGCCTATGCCGGGATCAAACTCCTTGCAGATATCCGAATCTGTAGGTTCTACGGCGGTAGCCGTGGCACATATTTGGTATGCCGTGGCTCTGCTGACGGCTCTCCATTTGAGCAGAACCTTTTTATTGCCCGCTCTCGCCTCAATAATAACGGGGACGGCGGGAGCGACAGTCGTTATTTCCGGTATGCCGATTTCAAAGCTGCTGTATGTTGACCTTCCGGCGGTGTTTACAGCTCTTACCCAAACATAATAGGAGGTTCCGTTCACAAGTTCCGGTATTATTACGCCCGGAGCGGAGATATCGCCAATCACGGCGGCGCTGTTCAAAGAGTTGCTTTCACCGTAGGCGACTTCATAGGTGTAAGCGTCTGCAACGTTGTCCCAGGCAACTTCCAGACTGTTGTCCGAACCGAGTACAGAAAGATTTAGCGGTACCGTAGGCACTGCAATCGGCGAACCGAACGCAGACGGGCTGAAACCCGATTCCCCCAGAGAACCGAAACGGGCTTTCACCCATACGTAGTAAGTCTTATAGTTGTCAAGCTCTCTGATAACGGTGGTAACAAGGCTTCCGTTTGTATTGGTGCCGGCTGTGGATAAGTGAGCGGCCGTAACGTCGTCCGTTTCCCCATAATACACCTCGTAGGTGGCATCAATAGCTTGAGCAGGTACAACTTTCGTCCACGCCACTTGGAGCGCTTGGTCAAAAGAGGTGATAGTCAGCGTTTGCGGTCCGGTAAGGGGAATCCCGCCGTCGCCCTTGCTCTCCGAATCGCACGAAACGGAAAAGAGCAACACAACCATCAGCGCCAGCTTCAAAAAGAGAGCCGGAAAAAAAGTTTTTCTTGCGGGTTTTTCAAGAAAACCAATCATAACTTCCTCCAAATATTATAAAAAAAATAGTTAATATAACCAACTAAGTGCATAGAAAAAACGACCGTTTTTTCTATGCAGCAAACATAGCCGTTTTTATACAAAAAATATCTTTTAATAAAAAGTATAAATCATCAGCTTCATTGTATTTATTAATTATTTTTATGCAAGCATTTTTTTGCAAAACTGCAAAAAGTGCATAGAAAAAACGGTCATTTATTTTAATCATATAGTTAGGCAGATTAACTAATATTTAATACAGCACGCAAAGCAGAAGGCGAACATTCCTGCCGCGACAAAGTGTACAATACTGCCTTAGGATTTCATCTCATTTCCTCAAACAGCGGGGATACGATTAAATAGCGTCACAAGCATGCCTTTTCTTGTTTCTCACGAATTATAATTTCCTGGTTATAAAAGATCGGTTTTAATCCGCTCTGAATCTCATTATAGATACTTATGGACGGGTGCGGATCCCCGTCGGTGATAGCGGAGTGCTCCTACTTCTCCACCGATTTCCCCATATTTAAGGATACTACTAAAGGTTTATTTTTTAATGAAGGTACTTTTTCCTGCAGTTATTAAGCATATGATAGTCATAGACATAATCCTTATCCATCAAAAGGTTGAATCCAAAAAAATGTGATCAAAAGGAGAGCAAGTGTATTTTTTAAAAAAATTATTTCTTATTTATCAGTTATTTATAACAGGCAGCCGAGGTTGAGCAAGTTCCCCTTCAGAATGTCAAAAAAGTGTAAAATCAAATAGTTTTAAAATTCCCCTCCCAAGGAGGAGAAAAAGCCAACGGCTTGGCGTTTTTGGGCAAAAAAAGGCTTTAACCCAAATATAAGCTATAATTATTATACCAGATTGCCGCTTCATCCGAGATTTTTTTCAGATCCCCTTGCAGCATCTCGTTTACAATCCCCCGGTATTCCTCCAAAGCGCCGTTGAACTCCGGGTTTTGCGCGGTGAACTCGCAAAACATCTCTTTATCCGTAGTAAGGTGTTTGCGAGCAGCTTCAAGGTGTCTCTTGAAAGACGGCGTTAAAAAGTGCCGTATCCCTTCTTTGCGTGCAAGGAGGGAGAAAAAAGCCGCGCTTACGGCAAAGTTGAGGGATTGGGCAACCCCAACCCCGTGATCGTGCTCCCTTGCGCCGGAGCGGAAAACCGAGCACCCCATATCAATATATAATCTTTCAATCGCCTTGCAAGCTTGCTCATCCGCACCTTTCCCCGGAACTATAATCGCTTTCATATCGGAGGGATCCGGATCCGGTCCGAAAAGGGGGTGAGTGCCCACAACGGAACCGTCAAAAACTTCCTGCATATAATCCATTGGATAAACTTTAACGGAGGTTATGTCCGAAAGGATATGCCGGGCGGATTCCAGAAAAGGCATGACATCCTCCAAAGCGCTTTTTAACGCCCCTATTGGAACGCATAAAAGGATAATCTCCGTTTTTTTAAATATATCCGTATTCAGCCGTTCCCCTTTATCAAACACAAAAACAGCATATCCCAGACGGGTAAGTTCCCTGTAAAAAAAGTTTCCCATCTTTCCAAGCCCGATAATACAAACAGAAGGTTTATTTTGCATATTTAACGGTTATTTAACGGATTTATAAACAATAGTTCCAAGTTTTAAGCGGGAAAGTTTTGCTTTATCGGAGGTATCAACCCGCGCCCAGGCGTGATCGCTTCCAATGGAAGAGGTTACTGTAAGGGTAAAATTAAGAGGGGTAACGGTGCATTTCTGAACCTTGCTTACAAAATCGGTTTGAACATTGACCACCTGAGGGATAAGTTTATCTCCCTTTTTTAACCCCATATCGCCGCCCACGCTTACAAGGGCAATCTGCTTGCCGCCCCTAAGCTCGTTAATATACCCTTTTATCTTAAACTGTTCGCCCAGCATAGGGATAATCTTTTTTAAGGAATCTGACATAGCGCTTTTAGCGCCTTCCATAAGTTGTTCAAGGGTAAAAGATGAGGAAGTGCCTATATTTTTTGCGCCTTTTATCCGGGTATTGGCGAGAACTTGAGCGGTTTCAACGTCAATAACGCTTACGGAAAGTTCGGTTTCAATATTCCACCCTGCCGCCAAAACATCATAAGTCAGCACCGCAACGGAGAATACAAGGCTTGCGATGAGAGAGTCGTTGCTCCCGCCGACTATTATCGGCTGAACCTGCGGGAGGTAGCTAACCTTTATGTTATCCACGCTCCCAGTAATCATATAGCGGGCTCCCGCAAGACGCCCAAAATTCACGGCGGTTTCCGGATCCGCTATGGTCATCTGAAATTGCTGTTCTTTTAATATATTATCAAGTTGTAAACGGGCAATTACATTTACGCCGCCCAGATTCACTAACACCCCTTCAACAGCGCTCTGCGCAAATTCTCCGAGCTGCGGATCAAGATAGCGGGAAGCGCTTTCGTAGCTATGAAAAGCGCGCCCTCCCGCAAAACCGGGCGCGAAG
>JAITJJ010000207.1 GCA_031278965.1 Deferribacteraceae bacterium | reverse complement strand
AGGGAGGCGGTGAGTTTCTGCTTTTATAGGATAGTGAATGGGATAAAGAAGATATTCAGTTTTTGCAAAGAGTTATACCGATTTAGAGAGAATAAAAAACGAAAACATCCCCATTTTTTTCACTTTAGAGAATTATCTGAACAAATATGAAGATAAATTTCCCTTATGTTGATCTTGATACAAAAAATGGGGTAACGCGAGCCTGCGTTTTCCTGCATTATCCATAGTATCCCTTGCTCCATCCGTTAATTTGTTTATCTAATTCCATTTTAACACTCTCGAAGTATAGGAACTTCATTTTTTACAACTTACCCATACCGCAAGCCAATCAAACTCTGCTTGACAATTCGTTTTAAGGTTGTTATAACTTTTTACTTATTCGGGACATGGCGCAGCTTGGTAGCGTACACCCTTGGGGTGGGTGGGGTCGCTGGTTCAAATCCAGTTGTCCCGATACTTTAAATTTTGAATTGTCTAAAATAGAGCGCAGATAATTTATGTCATATTTGGCTTTGGCGCGGAAATACCGTCCGCAAACCTTTGATGAATTAGCGGGGCAGGAGTTTGCCGCCACTTCGCTTAAAAATGCCGTCAGCTTAGGGCGGGTTCATCACGCTTATCTATTTACCGGACCGAGGGGGTGCGGCAAGACCAGTACCGCCCGAATCTTAGCTAAAGCGTTAAACTGCGGGCATCTGGAGAGAGCAAATCCTTGCAACCGCTGTGAAAGCTGTATTGAGATAAACGAAGGGATAAGCATTGATGTGGTTGAGATAGATGCCGCATCCAGAGGCTCGGTTGAAAGCGCACGGGTGCTGAACGATAATGTGGCATTCCTTCCGATGAAGAGCAAACGGAAGGTTTATATTATAGATGAATCCCATATGCTCACTACTCAGGCGTCCAATGCGCTGCTTAAAACTCTTGAGGAACCTCCTCCTTTTGTCTGTTTTATCTTTGCCACCACAGAGTCGCACAAGGTGCTCCCCACAATTAAATCCCGCTGCCAGCGCTATGATTTTAAGAAGATAAATTATCAGGATATGCGTTCTACCCTTATAAAGGTCTATGAGAGCGAGAAGATCAGCTGTGATGCAGATGCGTTAAACCTGATAATCCGCAGCTCTGATGGGAGTATGCGGGACGCGCTTTCCATCTCTGATCAACTTATAGCTTACAGCGGAGGGAATATCACCCAAGAGGCGGCAGTCGCCATATTGGGCGGCGGTAACGATACCGTTATTTTGGAGCTATTCAGAGCTGTTGTAAATGAAAAAGAGGATATGCTGGGGGAGCTTATCGCATCCTTGTCCTCAAGCGGCGCTTCTTATCATTACGCCGCCGAAAAGTTGCTTGAACATGCCAGAAATCTCCTCCTCCTTTCAAAAGGGGCGCAGCAGTTCAAAAACTTATTTACAAAAGATGAACGCTCCTATTATGATGAGATTGTTGCGTCGGAGCACCGTCTTTTTGCCCTCTTTCAGTTATTTTCCAAGCTCTGTTCAGACCTCAGATATACCCCGTATGCCGGCTATACTTTTGAATTCAGCATATACAAAGCCGCCGCCCTCTCAAGGATAATTCCGCTGCCGGCGGAACTTCCCCCTGCCCCAACTGCATTTCAAAAACCAACGGTAGCTGGGGAAACGCTCCGGCTGCCGTCAGAATCCCCGCAAACATCTATGGCGGCATCTGTCTCCGAACCCACGCCTCCCGCCATACCTTTTACGAAGGAAGAGTCGATCCTTGATAAGATTATTAAAGGTATTTCCGCAAGAGACAAAGGGGTTGCCGCCGTCCTCCCCCATGCAACCCTAAATATCTCCGAAGGTTATTATATTTTTAATTTTGCTGAAAAAAACGCCTTCAATTACAATAGATTCAAGCAGGAGGAGAATATTAAAAGTGTTGAGGAGGTAATACGGGGTTTTGATGAAGAGGTTAAAGGGATAAAGATAACTTTTGGCGGCGCTGAAATTAAAAATTTGGCGGAAAAGAGAGAAGAGGCGGATGCGCTAATCCAGGAACAGATAATCAGAGAAGCCGCCGCAACCCCGCTTGTGGGCGGAGTATTAAAGCTATTCGGACTTACGGAGAAAGATATAACCGTAAACCGGGAAAATGAAAACGGAGAAATATTATGAATATGCAGCAGATAATGCGTCAAGCTCAAAAGATGCAAAAACAGATGGAGCAGTTGCAGGAAGAAGCGGCGTTGGAAGTCTTGGAAGTTTCCTCCGGCGGGGGGATGGTTAAGGTTAAGATGAACGGGAAACAGGAAGTTCAGAGCATTGAAATTGAGGATGAAATTTTAAGCGATAAAGAGGTGCTACAAGACCTTGTTGTAGCGGCGGTAAACGAGGCAACCCGCAGAACGCAGGCGCTTATGCACTCCAAAATGCAGAAGCTGACAGGGGGGCTGGGGCTCAATATTCCCGGCATGTTTTAAATTTGCATAAAATCAAGCTGTTGGAAGACTGCATTACAGATCTCTCGCGGCTTCCGGGGATAGGTCGCAAGACAGCCGCAAGGCTTTCCATGCATCTTTTAAAGATGAAAAAGGAAGATGTGCGGCGTTTGGCGAACAGATTGACCCTCTTTAGGGAAAATATCCTTATTTGCAAAGAGTGCGGCGGGCTTTCTGAGGAGGAAGTCTGCCCGATATGTAAAGACCCCAAGCGGGATAGACATACAATCCTTGTGGTAGAGGAAACAAAAGACCTATTTGCCATAGAACAAACAGGTTACTATAACGGTCTATACCATGTTTTGGGCGGAAAGATTTCACCCCTTGACGGGGTTGGACCTGATAATCTGCACATAAAAGACTTAATAGAGAAGGTAAAAAGCGGCGAAATCTCTGAGGTGATTTTGGCAACCAACCCGGACGTTGACGGTGAGACTACGGCGGTTTATTTGGCAAAGCTTTTGAAAGGCAGTTCCGTTGCGGTCACTAAACTTGCCTCCGGGCTTGCCCTTGGCACGCACATTGAATATGCCGATGAGCTTACAATGCTGCGGGCTATAGAAGGCCGGCGGGGCTTATAAGGAGGAACAGGGGAGATCTTGTTCTCCCTTCGGATAAGATCTATGGAAAACCGCATTAAAGAACTTGTGGATATTATCTTATATCATAATGAGCGCTATTATAATCAGAACGATCCGGAAATAACCGATTATGAGTATGATATGCTCTATAAAGAGCTCGTTGCGCTTGAAAACGCCAATCCGGAGCTTATCCTCCCAAATTCTCCGACCCATGCCGTAGGAGCGCGCCCTGTCAGTTGGGGGTTAAAGCACTCTGTTCCTATGCTCTCCCTTGAAAACAGCTATAATCGGGGAGATATAGCACACTTTATCTCTAAAACTATGAATACCGGGATCTCCTATAATGTTGAACCTAAGATGGATGGCGCTGCGGTGAGTTTAACCTACAGCGGCGGGGTTCTTCTCCTTGCCCTCACCAGGGGGGACGGGATTACGGGGGAAGACATAACCGCCAATATGAGGAGGGTAAAAACTGTTCCCCGAAAGATAGATTTTAAAGGCGAGCTGATAGTGCGCGGAGAAGTTTTTATGCCAAAAAGCGCTTTTGAGCGTTTAAATACGGAGAGGGCGTCTGCGTCACTCCCGCTTTTTGCCAATCCCAGAAATGCTGCCTCCGGTTCCTTGAAACTTATTGACAGCGACCTGTTTGAAAAGCGTTCCTTAGAGATGATGGTTTACACCGTTAACACAGTGACCGGCAGCGCCGCCCATGCGGAAGATATGGCGCTCTGCAAACGGCTCGGCTTTAATATAAACCCTCTTAACAAGCTCTGTTTGGGTCTTGACGAAGTTTACGATCATATAGATGCCATTGAAAAGGTGCGCTTTACCCTCCCTTATCAGATTGACGGAGCCGTTATTAAGGTAAACGAGTATAAGCGGCGGGAAGAATTGGGCAGCACCGGCAAATTCCCCCGTTGGGCGGTGGCATATAAATATGCAGCGGAACAGGCATCCACAGTTCTTAGAGACGTAACCTTTCAGGTGGGGAGGACAGGGGTTGTAACCCCTGTGGCGGAGCTTGAACCTGTGGAGCTGTCAGGCACCACTATAAGCCGCGCTACCCTTCACAATGAGGATGAGATCCGCCGGCTTGGGGTTATGGTAGGGGATACGGTTTTTATTGAAAAGGGCGGGGAGATCATACCCAAAGTGGTAAAAGCCGTAATGGAACGCCGCCCGGCGTATGCCCGCCCCATTGTATTTCCCGAAAAATGCCCCGAATGCGGCGGAGCTCTGCAAAAACCAGCCGATGAAGTTCGTTTCCGCTGTGCAAACAACGCCTGCCCCGCCCGTATTAAAGGGGCTATAAAGCAGTTTGTATCAAGAAACGCCATGGATATAGACGGTTTTGGAGATGCCTTAATTGATGCCCTGACAGATGAAGGGCGGCTTAAAAGCCCCGCGGACATATATACTCTTCGGGCATCAGAGCTTGCGGAGCGCAAAAAGCTGGGTGAAAAATCCGCTGCAAAACTTATCGCCGCCATAGAAAAGAGCCTTGCCCAACCGTTTTCACGGACTCTTTTCTCGCTCGGTATTCCGCAGGTAGGGGTGAGCCTTGCCAGGGTACTGGCGGCGGAGTTCGGAAACATTGGAACACTAATGTCTGTAAGCCGCGAACGCCTTATGTCTGTAAATGATGTGGGGGAAAAAACTGCCGATATGATAATAGCGGCATTTCACGATCCAGACCTAATAGAGCTTATAGAAAAGTTGAGGAAAGCAGGGGTGAATTTCAAACAAGCCCGGCCGGCGCTTCAAGTCCAAACCCCCATAACTGGCAAGAGCTTCCTTATAACCGGCACTCTGACACGTCCAAGGGCGGAGGTGGAAGAAGAGATACGCTCTAAAGGGGGAATTGTTGCAACCTCTGTCAGCAAAACTCTTGATTATCTGATAGCTGGGGAAAAGGCGGGGAGTAAACTTGCAAAGGCGCAAAACTTAGGGATCAAGGTAATATCTGAAGGGGAATATAAAACGCTCGCCTGAAATTCCATCTGCAAAGGCCGGACTAACCGGATTTCAAACTGTTCATAAAAGCAAGCCTTGTTTTCGGACAATTCAAAACCCTTCTTAAATCCAAATATATTTTGGTTACGCAATCGTAGTGGCGCCTCATATCTTTAGCGGTTTGTAAGGCCGCTTCCTGCAAGGTCAATACAGTTTCGGGATATATCTGAATGCCCGGCAGCTTTACTGAACAAAAACATATCCGAACGTATATCCGCGCCGATTATGCCCGCGTAACGCCTTGTGCTAACTAAACCCAGTGGAAATAGCCTCTCATTCAATCTTTTTTACCCCGATCCCTGTCAAGATACTCTTCCCTTCTCCGATAGGTTCAACCTTTATCTGGTAAGCAATCTTTTCTTTTAGCATATCAAGGTGGGATATGAGACCTATGACCTTTTTTCTCCCTTTTACGGCGGTTAGGGCGGTTAGGGCAGTCTCAGCGCAAGCGGAGTCCAGAGTGCCGAAACCCTCGTCCAGAAAAAGGATATCAACAGATGTTTTATGACGGGATAGGGAGGAAAGCCCCAGAGCCAGAGCAAGGCTTACAATAAAGCTCTCGCCTCCGGAAAGGTTTCTCGCGGGGCGAATCCAGGCGTTCTGCTCATTATCTATGACCTGTATTTCAAGGCTTTCTCCGTGAATTAGGCGGTAGCGGCTTGAAATCTTCATAAGCTCAGTGTTTGCTTGATTCAGCAGGTCGCCGAAATTAAGGGATTGAACCAATTTGGCAAATTTGTCCCCTTTGGCAGAACCGATAAGAGTATTCAAGATGCTCCACTTCCTTATGCTTCTTTGAAGGTCTTCCGTCTGTTTTGCTTGCTCATCCGCCTTGCTTTTAAGCTCTTGGTTCTCTTTCAATCTGCGGGAGATGCTGCCCGTCTGCTCGGCAAGGGCAATAAGCTCTCGCTGAAGATTATCCGCCTTTTCTTTAAGCTCCTTTAACGGCGGGATGTCTGTCAGAGCTTTTTTAAACTCCTCAGACCGCCTCTCCCTATCGCTTTTTTTTATCTCCAATGCCCGCCGTCTATCCGCAAGCTCACTCTCTTTGCCCTTTAAGCGCGCAATTTCACGCCCGTCAAGGAGGAATTTTTGAAATTCACTTTGATTCTCAAGCCCGTGTGTCATTAATTTTTTTTTGAAACTTTCCTCCGCACTTTCAAACTCCCTGATACTCTCATCTAAAAATTTATTTATCTCTTCTGAACGGGCTTTAAGACCTGAAAGCTCTGCCCTTAACTTTTCAGATTTCGCCTGTGTGCGTTTTAATTCCGTATCTTTTTCGTCTTTTGCCTTTTTCAGGCGGTTTTCCTCCAAATCAGGAGATCTATCCCCCAAGAGAGAAGAACGTTTTTTATTCAACTCGTCACGCGTAGGCAATATCTGTTCAGCCTCCTTTTTATTTTGGGATAATGCCGTGCGCTGTATTTCAATGAGAGATGAAAGCGCTTTCCCCCGTTCATTTAGTTTAATAAGCTCTTTTTCAAGGTTGTTTCTGTCATCCTTTTCGCTCTCCTTTAATCTGTTTAATCTCTCTTCCATTTCCGTAGCTTTCTTTATGATATTTTCCAACTCCTCAAGTTCTTTTGAGAACTTTCTGCTTAAACCTTTAAAAGGGTGTGAAACGCTTCCGCAGAGGGGACAGGGCTTGCCTTCCTCAAGATGTTCCCGGTGCTCTGACAGACCGGCTTTTAAGAGATATTCCTCCCTTTTTGCGGCTAAAGCAGTAGCGGTTCTCCCTTCCGTTAAAAGTAAGAGTGCCTCTGTGAGTTCATCTTCCGTCCTCCGGTTTTGTTCCGTTAAAGATTCATAATGCTTTTTACGCTCTTCTATTTTTACGGCTATACCGTTATTCTCTTCCTCCGCTTCCCCCAATTTCTTTTCCTGCAGCGAGATCTCTTCCGAAACCCTTTTTAACTCCCTTTCATATTGCTCCATACGGAGATCAAGCTCCCGCGCCTCTTTTATTTTGGGCTCTGTATCGGCAAACTCTTTTAATGCGGATTTATACCTCTCTTCGGCGGCATATAAGAGAGTTTGCAAGGCTTCCGTTTCCCTTTCGGCTTTTATAAGGGATAAAGAGATGCTCTCCTTTTCAGTTCTGTTTTTTTGCACTCTCTCTTGGCAAGCGGTGAAATTGCTCCATGAAGGGATAACCATTGCCGCCCGCTCCCCTAAATCAAGCCTTAATTTGTCCTGTTTAAAACTTTCTTCCTCCCTTGCAAGATCAGAATTCTCTCTGCTTATTCGATCTATCTCTTCCCTTAATTCTTCCGCTTGCTTTGCGCTGTTGATTTTTTCATTAAGCTCGTTCTGCCCTCTTATTAACTCTGCTGACTTTAGCTTACAGACGGATATTTCCTGCTCCAAGGCAGCAGATTTCTCCGGCGGAAGAAGATTGTTCACAAGTTCATCCGCCCTAAATTTCATCTCCGCTAAACGCTGCTCTTCCTCTTTACAGCGTTCATATACCATTTGGGATATGCGGCGGTATATCTCCGAATTTGTAAGGTTTTCAAGGATGAAAGCCTTTTCATTTTCGTTTGCATATAGAAACGCTGTGAATCTCCCTTGCGCCAGAACCACCAAACGCTCAAAGTCGGTGGAGTTTATCCCCGTGAGCGCCTCTATGCCAAGTTCTGCAGGGGTATTGTCTGCAAGATTAAAGATCTCCGAACGAGGTGTTTTATATTCCCCGTTAGCGGAGCGCCTCTGACTCCAATGCGATCGGTAAGTGCCATTAAATGTTTGAAAGGTTGCCTCTGCATAACATTCGGAGGTATTTTTAGACATTATCTCGTTTTTCCTGCCGGTGATCTTCTCCAATCTTGGGGTTCTCCCGTATAAAGCCAGGGAAACGGCATCCAATACAGTGGTTTTGCCTGAACCGGTGGGACCTGTGATAGAGAATATTCCACCGTTTTGCGCTAAAGCAGTAAAATCAATTTCCCACTCCCCGTAAAGGGAGTTTAGGTTTTTGAATCTAAGGGTTAGCAGTTTCATAACGTATCTGATAAGAGCGTGTCCGGCGATAATGTGTTTAGCGAGAGCAAAACCTCATTAAAAGCTGCGATAAGTTCCTCTCGGTCTTCCTCCGCAACATCTTTCATCTCCAAGATTCTCTTAAAGGTGCGGAGAGGATTGCGGGAATCCACCGTTTCGCCGTCAAGAGATATGTCCGGTTCTGAGAACCTCTCCGCATCAATTACTTCCACACCGCTATCTTTTACGATCTCGTTAAATGTCTCCCTGGCTTCCGAGTACGTTTCCGTCCCGCTGTATTTGACCAATACCCACACCTTAATGCCTGCGCTTACAAGGCTCTTCAACTCATCCGAAACCATTTGAATACTCCCTTCAATAACGATTATCTCTTGAAACACTGGCACGGGAATCTCTCTGATTTCACGAAGTCCGCCGTTAAATTCCGCAACGACAATCTTTTTACCCGCACTGCTCTTCATAGGGTTCATATTTATCGGCGAACCGGAATATCTAAGGTGGGGGATAGCCCGGACAGGAAACGCGGAGTGGATATGCCCCAGAGCAAAATAATCAACCCTTGCAGCCAATTCCCCGAGTTCAACCGCTTCTTCCTTTAAGGCGGAGTATCTTCCTAAAATATCATCTGAAAGCCCCTCAACGGTGAGATGAGCAAGAGCTATTATGGGAGCCTTCTCCCCGTACTCAGTCAATATCTCTTTCTGCTTAACCTCCGCCAGAGATATTACGTCAGAATAGTGTTTTAGTATCGTAGTTTTATCCGCCATATATGCAAAGGCACAGATTATCGCCCGGGGCGCATCTTTTAATACTATTATACTGTCCTCCGGATTTTCCGCAGGTTCCCCCGCAACAGATACATTTAAGACTTTAAGGAGCTCTTTGGGGGCGGAAAGGAGGGAAGCGGAGTCGTGATTTCCCCGAATTATCACCGTAAGACGGCAGAGGGTGCAGGCAAGGCTTAAAAAATTATAGTATAGCTGTTGTGCGGCATTGGATGGGGTAGGGGTTTCAAATATATCTCCCGCAACAAGGAGAATGTCCGCCCGCTCCTCCGCCATAATATCAATAAGCCAGTTTAAGAAAGAGCGCTGTTCCTCCGCCCTGCTCCGTCCTGTGAGGAAGCGCCCAAGGTGCCAGTCTGAAGTATGAATTAGTTTCATTTAGGATTCTAATATTTCCCGTGCCAGAGGGGTGAGAAAAAGTCCAGATAGATTTAGTTTTTTAAGCGAACTCCTTAAAAGTTCTGCTTTATAATCATCACTTGCCTTAGGATCAACTATGATATGGTATTTTTCATCAACCCGGCAGAGCCCGCCGCGGGCGGAGGTTTTTTCATAACGAACGGTAACGTTAAGTTGCTTCGCCGCATCTTCCAATATCTGGATATCTTTTCTCTTTCGCTTGGCAAGCCTCATATCTTGATTATAAAAATCAAAGTCAACCGTGTCAACTGTTAAGTATTGTAATTTATCTTGTTATCTTTTGGATTTTTGTTAAAATATTCTTATAAATAACTGTGGCAAAGGCGATGATATGTCAACCCGCGGCCTTAAAGACAACAGTTTCAAGAGAATCTTTGAGCAGCCGGAGCTCTTTGCGGATTTCCTGCGGGATTTTCTATCCCCTAAAATACCTCTGTTCAAAGATATAAAGCCTGATGATACAGAGGATTAAAAGAAAGACTTTTTACCCCTCGATACGGACAGCAAGCACGCCGATATGGTAAAGAAGGTTAGATTGGATGGCGATACCTTTTTATAGTTTTATTGGAGCATCAGTCCTCAGTAAGCTGCGGGTTCTGAGGTATACCATATATATCCTTTCAGAGTATGAGAAGGAGTGTGAGAAAGAGAGAAGAGGGATAACGAGGGCTAAAGACTCCTTAATATCCACTTGTAATTCCGATAGTGTTTTATGAGGGGAAGCGGGAATGGACGGCGGAGTTGAACTTCTTGTATAAGACCAGAGGATATGATATATTTGAGCGATATATTCCCAAGTTTGAATATGAACTGATTAACTTAAGCGGATATGACAAGGAGAGCATAAAGGGATTTAAGGATGTTTTGTCGGTATTTTTGTTATTGAGCAAGGCGGAGGGTCATGCCGATTTTTATAAGTTAAAGGTTGAATTGCAGGAGATATTGAGCAAGATAGAGATACCGGAAGATATAAGAGAGTTATTGGTTCAGATAATTTCTGGGTATTTCAAGAAGGCTGAAATACCGGAAGGGGCAAGAGACGAGGCAATAGGCACGGTGCTGAGCAGGGAGGGGGCTAAGATGTTGGAGAACATTGCAATGATATTTGAGAAACAATATTAAAGAGTTTCACAAACGTTGGAGGAAGAGCGTAATTATTTTTTTGCAAACTCTGGAGGCGAAGAATGTTCAAGCCGTCGGAAAGTTGTATTTTAATGGTTTGCCTAATACTGAAATAGCGGAGTGTTTGGATTTGCTGCTTGAAAAGGTGGTTGAAATTATTGGTTCTCTAACGCAGTGGAGCTTTTGCCAAAGATGTTTGAAAGCTGACAATATATTAAACGCTTACTTAACTTTAGGCGGCATAAAACACTATTTAGGAGTATATTTTGCTGGTACATAAGACCAAGATTCTTCTGACAGGGCATGCCGGTCAGATCGGTTATGAACTTATGCGGGTTCTCCCTCTGCTTGGGAGCGTTACGGGGATTGACAAAGAAGAGGTTGATATGGCAAGCCCTGATAGCATACTACGCATAATGCGTGAAGTGAAGCCGGACGTGGTGGTAAACACCGCGGGATACACATCTGTGGACAGGGCGGAAAGCGAGGAGAACACCGCAAACCAGATTAACGGCGTTGCGCCGGGAGTTATTGCGGAGGAGTTGAAAAAGAACGGCGGACTTATGGTTCACTTTTCTACGGATTTTGCCTATGACGGCACAAAGGGTGCGCCATATCACGAAAGCGATCTTTTCAACCCCCTTTCGGTTTATGGGAAGAGCAAGATTATGGGAGATATCGCCATTACCGCCACCGGTGTAAAACACCTTATATTCAGAACAAGTTGGGTTTACGGAGCGCGGGGGAGGAACTTTCTGCTTACTATGCTTGATATGTGCAAAAATACCAGTGAGATGAGAATATTAAATGATCAACTCGGTGCTCCCACATGGTGCCGTTTTCTGGCGGAAGGGGTAGGGCTCATTCTCTCCCAAAAGGAAGCATACGATCCGTCTTTCAGCGGTTTTTATAATATGTCATGCGGCGGCAGCTGCACTTGGTATGAGTTTGCTGTAGCCATAGCCAAATATTACGAGTCAAACTTTGGGAAACGAATAACAATCTATCCTGTTTCAACGGGTGAATATCCTATGAAGGCGCTGCGCCCAAAATACTCCCTCCTTGATAACCATAAGTTAAACAGCGCCTTCGGAGTTATTATGCCGGACTGGAATACCTCCTTTAAGCTCCTTATGCAGGATATGGGCTTTAAAGAGCCGAAAGGGATCGGGGTTTTCCCCAATAAGAGGAAGAAAACCATCAAAAAAGGTTAATTATGAAACGCTTTTCACTGATTTTTTCGCAAGTTCAAGCGGTTTTATCCGCTTACAGGGTGCGCACGATGATTGCGGTTATCGGGGTTCTGCTGGGCGCGATGGCGCTTGTTATAGTGCAGAATGTATCCCTTGCTTTAAATACACAGGTTGCGGAGGATATAAAAGAGATAGGCGATAAAGTGGTTACCATATTTGCCCGCCCTCCCAGAGTGGCAGGCCGTATGATGCGGCGCGAGCGGATTAAGACTATGAAATATGATGACGTTACCGCTGTTCTCCGTGTTCAGAATGTAATGAAAGCATCTCCCTGCATACGCGGCTCAAGGAGTGCGAAATACCTAAACAGCACTATGAATTCCGTCAATGTGCTGGGGGTTGACAATGTATATTTTGAACTGCGGGGGCTCCATATCGCCGAAGGACAACCTTTTACTGACGATGAAATGATAACGCGTGAAAAGGTGGCGCTGCTTGGAAGTAATGTTTATAAAACCCTTTTTGGCGAGGAAGCCGCCATCGGCAAAACTATTTTTTTAGGAACCACCTCTTTTACAGTGGCAGGGGTTTTTGAAGAAAAAGGAGTAGATTCCGGCGGCAATGACCGTGACACCGTAATTTATATTCCTGTAACCACAGCGGAGACGAGGTTGTTTAATCAAAACTATCTCAATGAGATAGCTGTTCAAATGAGGGAATGGGAGGATTTTGACGCCATATCGGCGGACGTTTCAGCTATTCTTCGTATTCAGCACAGAATACCGCCCGGCGAACTTAACGATTTTGAGATGATAAACCCTATAAACGAGGAGGAAACATCACGAACATTAATCCGCCTTGCTTCCTCTCTGGGGAGCGCTTCGGCAGCCCTTGCTTTCATTATTGGTTCTGTGGGGATATTTTCCCTAATGCTCCTTATTGTAAATCAGCGCATAGTAGAGGTAGGGATAAAACGCGCCATAGGCGCCACCAGAAGTGATATATTGTTCCAATTTTTATTTGAATCCGGCTATATCGGGATATTGGGCGGGGTATTCGGTATCTTTATAGGCAGTGTTATATCGGTAGTCATATCCTATTTTGCCGATCTCCCCTTTGTTTTATCAGCAGCAGCTGCTTTTGTAGGTCTTTTTGCCTCCATCCTTTCAGGGGTGGCAGCAGGGCTCTACCCTGCTGTAAAAGCAAGCCGTACAGTTCCCGTAAAAGCTCTGCAAGTATGATATCCGTATGGAAGATCAACAAAAAAACGAACATTTTTTAAGTGAATGTTGCAGTCAGACTATTCACCAATTCTTTCAAAAATTGCTTAAGGCTTCTGTCTTCAATGCCCCTCCCATAGTATTGCGCACATTCTATTGATAATTCCGAAAAAAAAGTATACTCTCTCATAAGAGTCTATTTCATTGTTGGTGGATATAATGCAGATAAATATGCTGGACTTAAAACGCGAGCTTGAAAATTTAGGGGAGGAGATCTACTCTGCTATCGGAAAAACCTTTGAGGATACCCTATTTATAAACGGCCCGAGGGTGCGGGAATTTGAGAATAAAGCCGCGCAATATTTGGGAGTGAAACACGCCATCGGTGTTGCAAACGGCACAGATGCCATATTTCTTGCTCTTTTGGCGGCGGGAGTTAAGCCGGGAGATGAGGTAATAACCACCGCCAACACTTTTTTCGCAACGGTTGAAAGCACTGTGCGGATAGGTGCGGTACCTGTATTTGCGGATATTGATGAAAATACCTTAAACTTGGATCCCGCCCGCATTGAAGAGAATATTACGGAAAAAACAAGGGCAATAATCCCTGTCCATCTCTTTGGGCTTCCCTGCAAAATGGATGAGTTCACGGAAATAGCCTCAAAACACGATCTGGCGGTGATAGAGGACTGCGCCCAAGCCTTCGGAGCGGAGTACAATGCAAAGAAAACAGGTTCTTTCGGAACAGCCGCAACTTTTAGCTTTTATCCTACAAAAAATCTCGGCGGCTACGGGGACGGCGGGCTGGTTGCCACCAACAACGACAAGGTTGCTGAAAATGTGCGAATGCTTAAAGAACACGGAAGCTCCAAGCGTTACTATCACGATCTGATTGGAGTTAATAGCCGCCTGGACGATATTCAGGCGGCAGTCCTCTCGGTAAAGTTAAAATATCTTGATGATTTTAATGCCCGCCGCCGCCGTTTTGCACAGAGATACAGAACCCGCCTGGCAGGGGTCGTTTCTTTTCAGGAGGACGCAAGCGGTCATATATATCATCAATTCACAGTTAGGACAACTAACCGCCAAAAAGTTATAGATGCTCTTACTGAGGCGGGGATAGCCTCCGCAATCTTTTACCCCATCCCCTGTCACCTTCAAAAATCCGTGCAGGAGCTTGGTTTTCCCGCGCCAAAACTTGAGATTACGGAAAAGGTTGCCTCTGAAGTTTTAAGCCTCCCTATCCACCAATATTTAACGGAGGATGAGGTAGACACGGTTTCGGAGGTGGTAATACGGGCATTACGCTAGATATTTTTTTTAGATTTTATGAACGGTTAGGATTATTTTTACCCCCTTCTCATAAAAAAAAGGGTGCTTTCTGGTTTCATGCGGCAAGCGTAGGCGAGGTGCGCAGCCTTAAAAGAGTTACGGAGCTTATAAGGAAAAACTATGAAGATATTGCGCTTGTAGTCAGCGTTATGACAGAAGGTGGGTATGATACCGCCTTGCAGGAGATAAAGCCGGACATTGCCCTAATGCTTCCTGTGGAGAATTGTATTGCCATCCGCCGCTCCCTCAGGAAATACAAGGTAAAGCTCTTTTTTATAACGGATTCGGAGTTCTGGCCTATCCTTATCCATTCCATACCCAAAAAGATACCGCTATTCCTCCTTAATGCCCGAATCTCCGATAAAACTTTCAGCAATTATTACACTTTCCGGCTCCTCTTTGCTCCGCTTTTAAAGAAGTTCAAAGCTATCTTTGCAAAGAGCGGAGAGGATGCGGATAAATTTGCCCGCATTATAGGGGGAGAACCGGACAACCTTTTTGTGGGAGGGAATGTAAAGTTTTTTTTGGACGAGGAAGAGCCTGTCACGCCCAAGATAAAGGGGATTACAGGGAGAGTTGCATTTGCCGCCAGCACTCATGCGCCAGAGGAGGATACCTTTTTGCGCTGTGCCGAAAAGCTAAGAAAAGATTTTGATCGCTTTGTGATTGCCCCGCGCCATATAAGGCGGGCGGCAGAGGTGAAAGAACTGTCAAAAAAGCACGGATTTAAAACCGCCCTCTATTCCGATAAAAACAGAAAGGGGGCGGAGGTGATCGTTGTGGATGAATTGGGGCTTTTGGAAGGCATATATAAAGTATCAAGCCGAATATTTGTGGGGGGTTCTATGGCTGACATAGGGGGGCATAATATCTTTGAAGCGCTTAAGCATCGCAAGAGCGTTGCGGTGGGAAAATATACCTATAATTTTAAGGACATAGTGCCTCTGGCGTTGGAATACGGGGTTGCTGAAGTTGTAAACAATGAATCGGAACTCTTGTCCTACCTCGCCCCGCCGCACTTGAAGTGCAGCTTTGAACCGTTTCTCCGGCATATTGCCCAAAAACAGAACGCCTACTTTGATACGGTGATGAAGTATATACAAGATGCCTTGGACGATCATTCATCAGGCGTATATCAAAAAAATAAACCAGAAAAACTTTAGACGGCGCCCTCTCTTATCCAATCAAGCCTTTCGGGGGCGAGATCCGGAGTTACCGTGCAGTCGGCGCCGATTATCACTCCGCGCCGTCCTGTTTCTTCCAAAAGCGTTTTAACGAATCTTATTATTTCCTCTCTCCTCCCGGAATCTATGAGGGAGCCTTTGGGGTTGGCAAAGCCTCCTATTACCGCTTTTCCCGAAAACAACTCCTTCCCCTCCTTTAGGGAGACCCCTTCAACATTTACCGCCCAATTATAGGCTTTGGCGGGATAGCTCTTCCAAGCAGGAAGGCGGTTTCTTACCCCGTCATAGCCGCATATGTGGAGAATATTATTGCTCTCCTCGCCCCCCGCCGCATTAAGCACAAGGAGATCGGCGGAGGAAAAGCAGGCGGCGTAGAAATCGTCAGAGATGCGCTCAATATCCGGATTCTGAACACTGAAATATATGCCGTCGGCTCCGCCTTCAGATATAACCCTCCCGGCCAATCTTGACAAAGTTGTTCCAAGACTGCAAACAGCTTTGCTGACGCTCTCCGGCGATGAGGCGATAAAAGAGAGGAGTCTTTCTGCCCCAATCATAAAACGCAGCGTGGTAAGCGGGGAAAATATATTGTAAAAATATGCCAAATCCCTGTCTGTCCCGCAAACCTGTTTTACGAGATACACCTGTTTTTCTATCCATTCGTGATTGCTGCCTGCCTCCTCTATTGAGTTAAGGTCGGATACCTCTCTGACGGGCGCTGCCGGGGGGAAGAAGAAACCGTCGCTCATAATCTTCACAAAATCGGGGCGGAATTCCCTTATAAATTTTTTATGGCCGTTTATATTAAGTTCCAATACTTCCGGATCTGTTAAACCGTCTCCCCAACGCTCTTCTGGGAGGTGATGAAACCATAATCCAACAGGCGCCCCCAGAGTTTCCTCATTGTTTAATCCTTTCAAGACAAACTCTCTTTTAGTCACAAATAGCTCCGTTGTATTCTCTTAAAGGCATAGCGCTTAACTTCCCTGTCGCAATACTCTTATAATTGGAATTAAAACGCGTGCAATCCTTTCTTTTCCAGCTAACTCCAGATTGTTTTACGTGAAACATGCGCCTCGCAGGTGTTTTCCAAAAGCATGGCAATAGTCATAGGCCCCACCCCTTTCGGAACAGGGGTAATGGCGGATGCCAGAGGGGAAACGCTTTCAAAATCAACATCTCCGCAGAGCTTCCCTTCCAGTCTGTTCATTCCCACATCTACCACTACGGCGCCTTCTTTTATAAATTCTGCTTTTACATAACGGGGTCTGCCGATAGCGGCTATAAGTATATCCGCATTTTTTGCGGCTTGAGAAAGATTAGCGGTTTTTGAATGACATACGGTGACAGTGGCGTTTGCTGCAAGCAATAGTTGGGATATGGGTTTGCCCACTATATTGCTCCTCCCTATCACAACCGCATTTTTGCCGGAGATTTCAAGGGAGTATTCCGAAAGTAGGCGCATAATTCCTTTTGGAGTGCAAGGGATAAGAGACGGTTTTCCTATGGAGAGAAGCCCGGCGTTTATAGGGTGAAAACCGTCCACATCTTTTTTGGGGTCAATGGCAGAGATTATCTTGTGCACGTCAATTCCGTCCGGCAAGGGGAGTTGGACAAGAATCCCGTCAACCGACTGAGCTTCGTTTAAGAGTTTGATCTCGTTTAATAATTCGCCTTCGGAGATGTTTTTGCTTAGGTGCTTGACAATGGAGTTAATGCCGACCTCTGCGGCTGCTTTCTCTTTGCCGCCGACATATACCTGGCTTGCAGGATCATCTCCAACGAGTATGACTGCTAAGGACGGCGTACTGTTTAAAGATGCGATCTTATCTTTTAACTCTGAACGAACCTTTTGTGCCAAAGAAAAACCGTCAAGCAAGATCGCCATATTATACCTCCTCGTCTTTTATAACGGCAACGCTTATAATCTCATCTCCCGCCGTATCCATAAGACGGACGCCCTGTGTGTCCCTGCCTAATACGGATATGTCGGATACGGCAAATCTAATGGTTTTCCCGTTCTTGGTGATGAGCATTACATCATCGGTGGGGAGCACCTGAAGAACCCCTGCGACATGTCCGGTCTTTTTAGTAATCTTGCATAGTTTAAGACCGGCCCCCCCCCTTGACTGCTCGCGGTATTCTTCCGCTTCAGTGCGTTTGCCGTAACCAGCGGCTGTAATAGTCATAATATCGCCACAATCCTCTCTTATAACATCAACGGAAACGACCTCATCGCCCTCCGCAAGGCGAATCCCCCTTACGCCGCCGGATTTGCGCCTGCTCTCACGGGTGTCTTTGGAATAAAACTGAATACATTTTGCAAAACTGGTGGCAATGAATATTCTATCGTTATCAGAGGTGAGTAGGGTTTCCACCAAACGGTCATCCTCAGAAAGTTTTAAGACAAGCATGCCGTTACGGGCGCTTCTGAACTCGGAAACGCCGATCCTTTTTATCACTCCCTTTCTTGTTACAAAAAAGATTGCCTTGCTTTCATCCTTGCTTTCGGTGGTGAGAGTAGCGGCGATTCTGTCGGAGGATTCAAGGGCGATAAAGTTGGAAATGTGGCGCCCTTTCGTATCCCGGTTCATCTCAGGGAGATTAAAAACATTTAAAAAGTGAACACGCCCGGATGCTGTGAAACAGAGGAGGCGGGAGTGATTGGTGGTGACAAGAATCTGTTCCACAAAATCATCCACTTTGGAGGCTGCGCCGCTCTTTCCTTTTCCGCCGCGCTTTTGGGCTGTAAAATTAGACAAAGGAGTTCTCTTTATATAGCCATTGTGGGTTATGGTAACGACCATATCATCGTTAGAAATAAGATCTATGTCGGTGAGTTCATCAGCAGGAGCGTCAATTATCTGGGTTAGGCGATCATCGCCGAATTTATCCCTTACTTCCTCAAATTCGCTTTTTATAAGTTTCATAAGCTCACTACGGTTTTCCAGAATACTCTTATAATAAGCTATATCCTTCATCAGTTGAGCATATTCGTTCTGAAGCTTATCTATTTCAAGCCCAGTAAGGCGTGAAAGGCGCATATCCATAATAGCCTGCGCTTGGGGTTCGGAGAGGGAAAACCGTTCTCTAAGGCGGATTTTTGCTTCCGAAACATCTGCGGATGTTTTTATAATGCGGACAACTTCGTCAATATTTTCTACTGCTATAATCAAGCCCTCAATTATATGGGCGCGGTCCTCAGCTTTTTTAAGAAGATAGTTTGTGCGGCGGATAACTACCAAAACTCTATGGTTTATAAATTCATCAAGAATTTCATAGAGGGAGACGGTTTTAGGTCTCCCTCTAAGCAGAGCCACCATATTTATTCCGAAGGTTGTTTCAAGCTGAGTATTCTTATAGAGCTGATTTAGAATAACTTCTGCTGTTTCGCCCCTTTTCAGTTCAATAACTATGCGGACATCCTCAGTAGATTCGTCACGCAGATCTGAAATTCCGTTAATCTTTTTATCGCGAACAAGTTCCGCAATCTTTTCAATTAGGGCGGCTTTATTGACTTGATACGGAATCTCGGTTATTACTATCTGCTGTTTGCCTCCTTTGGGCTCTTCAACAAATGCTTTGGAGCGGATACGGATAGAACCTTTACCCGTCTTATAAGCGTTTAATATCCCGGCGGTTCCAAGTATTGATGCCCGCGTAGGGAAGTCCGGACCTTTTACTATGGAAAATATATCCCCCTGAGACGCTTCGGGATTATCTATCATATATATAAGGGCATTCATAAGTTCTGTGAGATTGTGCGGCGGGATATTGGTAGCCATCCCGACGGCAATACCTCCGGAACCGTTTACCAAAAGATTGGGGAATTTGGCAGGGAGGACGGAGGGCTCTTCCCTGGAAGAATCATAATTGGGGAGATAATCCACCGTGTTCTTATCAAGATCGGCAAGCAGTTCTCCCGTGATCTTTTGGAGCCGGGCTTCCGTATAGCGCATGGCAGCGGCGTCATCCCCATCAATGGAGCCGAAGTTCCCCTGCCCGTCCACCAGCGGGTACCTTAGGGAAAAGGATTGCGCCATCCGCACAAGCGCCTCATAGATTGAGGAATCGCCATGGGGATGATAGCGCCCCATTACAACCCCGCAAACATTGGAAGATTTTCTGCGGGCCTTCCCGTATTGAAGTCCCTCTTCCTCCATAGCGAAAAGAACCCTGCGCTGAACCGGCTTAAGACCGTCTCTGACATCAGGGAGCGCCCGTCCAACAATAACACTCATAGAATAGTCAAGATAGCTGGTCTTCATCACCTCTTCAACAGAGGTGTTTAGAATCTGCTGCTGATCGCCCATTAAAATTTTTTCTCCGTTTTTGGCAGTGCGTAACTATATACTAAAAGAGTGAGTTTGGCAAGAAGGCAAAAGGGGGGTATTAGCCTGACTTGTGCAGTTATAAAAACGGCACTCAGCAATAATAGACTTATTAAAAAAAACGGCTGTAAAGGGGGATTAAAAATATTGATGATGCCAACACTTATATGGATAAATGCCTGCAACAGCATAAACTCCAAATTCACTTATCCCCCCCCCTCCTCTAATGAAAATGCTCATAGAGAAAAATCTGCCCTTTCCGTTAAATGAACTATGCTATATTGAGACTGAACGTAAAATAGCAAACGAGCGGACTATCAGATACAAAGAAAATATTATCCAAATCATAAAACAGGCTAATTGCCCGCCTGCTAAAAACTTCGTTACAGTAAGAGAAAACCTTGGTAAAAAAAATCACTATCTTTTATAGAGGATGTAAAGTAAATTACTTTTGTGTTGCTTCCTCTCACATATGTGACATTTCTACCTTGCTGAATCGTGAGATTTTAACTTTGGTATGACACTCTCATTTTTTAGGGACGTAGCCCAACATGGGGATCTTTTATATTAAGTTCATCATAGTGCGAGTAATCGAGGATAGCTGGCTTAAAATTGGAGATTTTGCTGTTTAGCTCCGGAACCTTAGAACTTAGAAATCCATATTTGCAGTGGGGTTTGGTTCTCTTTATAGCTGTTTTTTCTTAGGAAGTTGAACCATAGGAGATAGACACCCATCTTTTGTTGCAGATAATGTGTGCTGTTAAAGGCTTCTATCGTATAGAATTCATATTCTATCAGATTATGGGAGGTTTCCGTGTCCGCTTGCCAAGTGTGGGCTTTAGGCGGAATTGTCTTATGTATCATTGAATAGCTTTCAACTTTTTCGGTAAATGCGCTGTCCTTTTTGGCATTCCGGGAACCTATGAACTCGCTGCCGTTATCCGTCTGGAGCACAGTATTGCTCAAATCCGCACCGTTAGCTATCAGGTGTTGAACAAGTTGCTCCACAAAGCTTACTGAATTGCGTAAACTTAATTCATAAGCAAAAGATATAAACAAGAAACCGCTCGTCACATCCCTAGCCGTATACTGATATTCAGGGAGATTTAATAGCCTCATCTGTAAGTAATATTTAAGGAATATCGTATAGATGCTTTGTGTCTGCCTCTATCTGGGAAAATAATTTATAAGCCGATTTTATTGCACGGAGGTTATTCTTTTTCCTAGCCTTTGTTCGTCGTTTCTTTATAAGTCAGGCTTCCCTCAGAACTTTATTCATAGTCTTTATGGAGCAGGTAAGTCCACAAACCGCTTTTAATCTCCTCAATCCTAAACCTCTGTATCTATTGCGGCTTTTTATGATAACCTTCTTATCCGCCTCGCTTAGACATTTGCTGTGATGAGGGGCTCTGGACAGTTCCTCAAGACCTTCACAGCCTTTATCATTATAACGCCTAAACCATTTGCAGACAGTATTAACCGTGCAGGCGCACTCCGCCGCAACGGAGGGTATCCCTTTCTCTTGCGCAAGGATAACCCTTTTATCCCTAAGCGTTTTTTATCTTTACTATTTCTCATAATACTATCTTGTCGAGGCGGCTGAACACATACATGTTTTCGTCAATGAGCGTGCAACTCACTTCGTTTAGCTTTTATGGCATAGCTGCTATGGAGTATTTATAATTATGATATTTTTTCCCCCTTTAGGGTAGTTGTAAAAAGAGCAAAGTTAACATCTGAAAAACAGGCGGAGCGTCAGAAAGAAATCCCGCGTTTTTCGCATATATCCATGAATTTATGATTTTGAGATTCTTTGGTATTGTTCTTTTTTCGACAGCAAAAACCTTTGTATTGCCCTTTCATAGCGGGTTTATGTCGTTTGTAAACGGACGCCTCTGCCGTTGACTTCTACGGGAGATACTTTTGGACAAGGCAGGAGGGAGTATCGGTTCTCCTCTCCATAGGGGAACGGCTTAGTTTTGAAGATACGGATTCAAACCGCATAAGGTTGGGAGGACGTTTTGCTTACGCTGTAAACGGATATTTCACCCCTTATAACAGGCGTTGCGTATGAGCATGAGTTTGACGGGGGAGGCGAACGGGGCAACCAACGGATTTGCGATAATTTCTCCGTCATTTCAGGGCGGTAGCGGCATAGGCGAAGTTGGGACTGCAATAACCCCCTCACCTGCGCTCCACTCTCTCTTGATTTCGGAGTTCAAGGTTATATAGGGAAGAGAGATGGTGCTGCCGGAAGTTTGCGGGTTAAATACGAGTTCTGAGAAATACAGGTTGACAGGCGGACGGGGTAGCCGGAGCCTCCCCGTCTACCAAAGATTTCATCTCCGAATTGCCGCCCCTTTGCAAAAAATGAGTAAAGACTAAGTCAG
>JAITJJ010000039.1 GCA_031278965.1 Deferribacteraceae bacterium | reverse complement strand
GGGGCAATGAAGCTGAAAGTAAACATTGAAGAAGCATTTTCCGTAACAGCATTGGATATAAGCCATGACGGGGCACACATTGCCGCATCGTTTTCAGACGGCACCATCCGCATTTTTTCGTCCTCAGGCGGAATTTTGGAGAGGGGTGTTATACATATGTCGAAAGCTGTAGCGGATATAGCTTTTATAGAGGACGATTCCGCACTCCTTGTTGCCTCCGATAAGCTCTATTATGTGGATATAAACGCAGAGAATACCGCAAACACCCTTGCCGAGATTGAGGGGTTCCCCTCCTTTAGGCCTACCGCCGTAAGTGTTGCCCACGGGTTTGGACTTGCAAGCCAAGGCAGCCGCCTATGCGCCTTTAACCTTACTTCCAAGCGATATGCGGCGTGCCGTGAAACACCCTCAGAAATTCAATCGTTGGCGGCGGACGGCATCACCCTTTCCGCCTTCACCGCCTCTAAAGACGGACGGGTGCGCAGATACAGCTTATCGGGGTTCACTCTCAAAAAAGAGGCGTTTCCGGCTTTGGGACGGATTACATCCATAGCCATAGCGCAGGGAAAGGCCGCCTTTTCAGGAGATTACGGCACGGCGGTAATGGATAAAACCCTTGAGGGGGAGGCGGTTAGACTCTCCCGTCTAACAGATACGGTGCGCTCTGTAGACATTACGGCAGATGGAAGGTTCGTGCTGGCTGGGGGAGATGACATGCAGGCGGCGGTATGGGATATGAACACAAACCACACCGAGTCGGTTTCAGCAGAACCTGCTCTGCCGATAAACCATGTGGCGGCGGATCCGTTCTTCCGCTACATGGTGATTGCCTATTACACCCCCGGTGACATCGGCGGCTTTATCCAGATACGCTTTACCACAGATAAACGCCAGATACGCAATATTTACGCTTTCCGCGATGCTACTCTTACCGCGGATGCGGTGGGTTATGTGGACGGTGACGGACCGTTTGGAAATTATATCAGCTACCTATCGGGGGAGCGAGTTATCCCTTTCGCCTCCGTAGCAAATACTGTTCACAAGCCGGAGCGTATGGGGTATAAATTAACTATTCCCAGAGTTGCAACCTCTCCGCGGATTCACTCAACAAAGTCTTTTTCAGATGCGATTGATACCGAAGGACCTGTCATAGCTCTGGATGAGCGCGGGATTGCGCCGGTAAAGCCCACAGACAAGATCTCGGCCATATCGGGGCAGATCACCGATAACTCTACCATATCGTGGGCGCGCTATGATTCTCACCCCCTTGAACTTGGAAGCGGCGGAGAGTTCCGCTTTGAACTGGTTGTCCCTAAAGAGGGGAGGGAAGTTATCATCTCCGCATCAGATATTTTGGGAAATACCTCTTCCAGATCAGTGATATTGACTAGGGATGAAGAATCAGAGGATAACGCCGCGATAGCGGCAGAGGGGACAAAAAAGATTGCCCTCCTTATAGCAGTTAACAGATACTCTTCCCTTGCCGCCCTCAGAACACCGGAGTTTGATGCAAGGAGAGTGGCGGAGCTTCTTCGCTCAAAATACGGATATGAACCGATCCTTCTGCTGGGCAAAGCCGCCACAAGAGATGCGGTTATGGGGGAAATAAACCGTCTGCGCCGCACCCTTACTAATAAAGATCAACTTATTATATATTTTGCGGGGCATGGATTTCTGGACGGCGCGAGGGCCTATTGGCAAGTATATGACAGCGTTGCCGGAGATGATACCAGAGATATATATACAGCGCAATTGACGGCAAATCTTGCCGCAATGAAAGCAAAGCAGGTATTGGTGATCTCCGACAGCTGTTTTTCCGGTGCCATATCAGAGGCCAGCAAGACAAACAGCGCCCTAAAAGGCTTTATCGCTTCCGGCTCTCTTGAGCCAGTGGCGGATATAGGAAAAGGGAAACATTCGGTCTTTACAGAGGTTTTAATAAAAGTCCTTAATGCTCCCCCCAAAGAGGGTTTCACGGGCACATCCCTTTACGAGTTGATAAAGAAAGGGATGCCGAAAAGCGCAAAACAGACGCCGGTATATAAACCGCTGTCAGACAGTGATTTTGAGCTGAAACAGTTGTAAAATCCCCTTCTCCGCAAAAAGGAGCCTCTCTGTTATTTCAGATAAATTCTCAAATATACGATTGTGAAAATACTTTTCGCGCAATTCATCCCAAATATTCTCAACAGGATTCAATTCTGGAGGATAAGCGGGTAAAGATAAAAGCCTTATATTCTCGGGGATCTTTAATCTCTTGCTTTTATGCCATCCTGCACCGTCAAAAACCGTTACGATCCGCTCGTCAGGATATCTTTTGGATATCTCGTTCAGAAAAATCTGCATACAATCCGTATTGACCTGAGGCAGTATCAAACTGTTCCATTGACAGTTTGCAATAGATACTGCGCCATAAGCATATGTGTATTCTTGGTTGATTATACTGGGTATAACGAGCATTCAGGTTTGGGACACCAGCAACGCCTGCCGGCCGATATGCGCCCGAAGCTTACCTCATCCTGAAACATCAATCTGAGTGACCCCGGCCTTTCCCATCCTTTCTTGATTTGGGCAAGTTGTTCCGGCAGTTTTTTCCCACTCTTCCTGTGCTTGTATATCTGCGGCAACATTACGTTTGTCTGGGACAAGTTTGCGCCAACTATGCCGATGAAACAAATTATACGCTGCAACCAAAGCAACTCTGTGCCCAAGATGTTCCTCCAAAGCACAATGGATATCCTTGACCACCAATACTCTGCCTTGACGAGCATCATTAATAAAAGGTGCAAGAAACTCTGCTTCTTGCTCTGTTGTCATATGTGCTCTGTCGCGTATACTCTTTGTGTCTTTTTGTCTAAACCCCCGATTGGTTATATAATTCCATTTTTAATTCATCAAGGCATTAATTATTCAAGGCCATGAAGTAATGGAGCGTGTAATCTCCGGAGAGTTTTCAAGCTTAAAAAGCTCATCGACCAAGTGATCCTCCAAAGCGTTGATGCCAGAAAATACGCGATTGCAGAACCCTTTTTGAGAGTTTTCACTTATAGATAGAGAGTGCAATTTTTTAAAGTCAACTAAAGTTTCTGGCTCTGTAAGTGCAACCCAAAGTTTTATACTCAAATCAACCATTTCGATTTTCTTGGAAACGACTTTAGTGCGC
>JAITJJ010000163.1 GCA_031278965.1 Deferribacteraceae bacterium | reverse complement strand
AACCATGCGAATACCTATCACAAGTATTCTGATGATTTTTGAAGTAACCCAGAGCTACCAAGTGGTTCTCCCCATTATGGCCACAACAATTATTGCCTATGTTGCATCCTCCTGGCTTGAAAAGGATTCTTTCATCAGCCGTCCTTTAGCAGAAGAAGGGATGAGTATTGAGCATGAAAATGACTTTGCGGTGCTGGAACAAACCTCCGTTCAAGATATGATGTTAAAGGAGGCTATGACATTTAGGGAAGATACTCCGCTCTTAAAGATGGTGGAGGATATCCGCCGCCACCCTCATCAATTTTTTCCCGTATTAAGCGAGAAGGGAATACTTATCAGCACTGTAACGTTAAAGGACTTGCGGGAGGCCCTCTTTGATCCGAATATTGACAGCAAAACAAAAACCGCCAAAGATTTTTGCCGTCAACCCGTCCAATATATCTCCCCTGACAGCTCCCTTGCCGAAGCTCTGGCGGTTTTCGGAATGAACGAGGCAGGAGACTTGCCGGTAGCATCCAAAACCCCCGACGGTCCCCTCTATGCGGGGCTTTTACGCAGATCCGATATATTGAGGGCATATAAACCGCAGGGTTAAGAGGGAATTTTAATAATTCACCTTCTCCAGATACAGCCCGTAGGGCGGTGCGGTTAGCCCTGCGGCGGTGCGGTTCTTTGAAGAAAGTATCTTGAACATACAGCTTTCATCCTCTCCTTTTACAGTGAGCATCACCGCAGTTCCCACTATAATCCTGACCATATTGTGCAAAAAACAGTCCGCATTTATACGGATATTGATATACTCTCCGCTCCTTTCAGCGGTAAGAGCGTTTATGGTGCGCACCATATTCTCTTTTATGCTTTCTGCCGCGCAGAAAGAGGTAAAATCATAGCTCCCTTTAAGCACGGAGAGGAGTTGATTTAATCTTGCCGCATCAATATTGTCCCAGCGGAACCATACCCTGTCCGCGTCCAGCGCCGCTCTAGCAGGGCGGTTTAAAATGCGGTAGAGATAAGTCTTATTTTTTGCGTCAAATTGAGCATGAAATCCCTCAGGCGCATCTTCTGAAGAGAGAATTCCTATATCTCTTGGAAGAGTAGTATTTAGAGCGAATACCACGGCTTTATTTTCACGGTATATTTCGGAACGGAAGCTGAAAACCTGCCCCAGAGCGTGAACCCCTGCATCTGTCCGCCCGGAGCCGATTATATTTATTTTTTCTCCGTATAGTTTATAGAGAGCCGCCTCAATCTTCTGTTGAATACTGTTCCCCCCGATCTGGCTCTGCCAACCGCTGTATCGGGAACCGTCATACTCGCATACGCACTTTTTATGATACATTGTATAAGTTTATATTATAAATTCCGGAGTGTCAAAGAAGTATGAACGGCAGTCTCTTATATTTTGAATAATCAATAGGGAGATAATGAATCAATCTCTTAATTCGTTATTATCTCCCTTCTTGACTATACGCATTATTTCCCTTATTATAACCCTTGCTAAAGAGTTGAGGGATAATATGAAAAAAATTGTTGCAGCAGTTCTCTTTATTTTGTTGACTGCCCCGTTCTCTTGGGCGGATATTCTGAAAGAGGAAGACCTTTTTATTGCCGGTTATATTGAGGGAATCCTTAAAGGAAAGCACGCCGCTGATGTCAGGGTGGTTGTTCAGCAGGGGCATGTGTATCTCCCTGCCACTTTTGCCAATCATGAAAACTATGAAGAGATAATCAATGAGATAGGCAAGCATGAGGGGGTAAAAACCATAACCCTTGTGGACTATGATCGCGTTGAAGCTTTGCGCAGAATATGGATATATCCGGGGGAATCCCTCATTAAACCTCTCCGTGCGGATAGGAGTTGGCCGGACTTTTCTTTAGGATACCGTTATTATACAGAGAAAGACTATACTAAAAACGCTCTTGACGTGAATGTCGGCAAGACCTTCTCCATATACAGGATGGGGCTGGAGGGGGCGGTTCCTGTGGAACTCGGCATTCAGGCGGGTGTCTTTTCCACTTTTGATCTCTATGACTTTGATTTTGACGTTATAAACAGCGATTTTTTTTGGGGGGTTCCTGTTACCGCCGCCTTTGGTCCTATAGCGGTAACAGGGCGGTTTTATCACAGGAATACTTTAACCAGTGTTCCGGGGAAAGACAGTATCGGTTATGAAGCCGCGGATGTTCTGGCTTCCTTTGAGCCCAACGAGTGGTTCCGCTTATACGGGGGGCTTGGGCTTATAGTATCCGCCCGCCCGTCAGACTATGGCAGATTGCTCTTTCAGTTAGGCGCTGAATTTGAGATTAAAGCGGATTACCTTTCAGTGCCCGACACCATAATAGCGTTAAATATAAACGGCTCGGAAGAGACAAAATATATTTTAAGCTGGTCGTTTCTGGTAGGTCTTGAAGTGGCAAAAAACGCTCTGGTTTCCTTTGAGATATATGACGGTTTCGACAGCGGTTGGGCATATAATAATCGTATACAATGGATCGGATTAGGTATACATTACTATTAAACTATGGACAACAACCTTCTTAAAACCGTGACCGTGCGGTATTATTATATAGATACAAACGAGAGCGATTACTTTGTCAAACTCCACAATACTTTGGAGATAATTCTCTCAAACGGAAGCAGGGCGGAGTCTTTTGAATCCAGCGGTTTTAAGTATTTATGGAAGCTGGAATCAAAAGCGGAGCTGAACAGCGTTCCATGCTATTTTTTCTCCCTCATAAAAGAGATTAAAGGGTGGCCGCTTATTTTTACCGATGATGAAGCCGTTGAAATTACCCCTGCGAAAGGGGTTTTGGGGAATATTACTTTCGGGCTTGTCTGCCCCGCATACAAATTCCTCCTCTGTTTCAGCGAGGCGGGAGGAGCGTCCAGTTTTAAGAGGCTGTTGGGGGAGTTTAGCCTAAGCGGCCTTATCCGTCTTGCGCCCCTTTTGGACGGGACGGCGGAGGATAAAGTTTATTCGTGGGATATATATAAACGTTTTTCCTTAAAGATGAATCTTCCCACAGTGGAAGATGTTTCGGTTTTTGAGGCCGGAAAAGTGGGGGAACGGGTAAATCTCTTGGGATACCTAAGCGGGGCGAAGTTGGATGTTTCGGTAGATGCGGGTTCCGGCAGGGAACAGCTTTCTAACGCGCTGGTTAAAGATTTGTTGCCGGAGCTTACGGCGGATATCAACTGTGCCGCCCTCACCATACGCGGGCTTGATTTTGAGGGCGGTGAAAGCGAAGTGATAGATTTAAAAAATCCGCAGTTAAAATATAAGGATAAGATTGAAATTCGGGAAAATTATTTTGCACTTTCAGATGCACTGGCGGTTTTGAAAAAAGCGGCGGCAGAGCAGAGCAGCGAGCTTTTTAAGAATAGATGATGCGGTAACTTGAAAAACCGTAACCCTGATTTGTATAAATTTAAGGACTATATAGTTGAGAGGAAATGATGGAATTTGCCCAATTGATTCAAGGCGGCATGGGGATTGGAATTAGCGGTTGGAGGCTTGCAGGGGCGGTTGCAGGGTGCGGTCAGATGGGGGTTATCTCCGGGCTCTGCCTTGATGAAATGCTGGCGCGGAAGCTCCAGATAGGGGATCCGGGCGGATATGTGCGCAAGGCGTTGGAAAATTTTCCGATCCGTAAAATCGCAAAAAACGTCTTGGATAGATTTTTTAATGAAAAAGGAAAGGGAAAGGATGTTCCTTTTATTCCTGTTGCCGCCGTTTCCACAGACGAGGAGCGCAACGACCTGCTTGTAGCGGGAAGTTTTGCGGAGATGTATCTTGCAAAACAAGGGCATAGCGGGGTGGTGTGGGTAAACCTCCTCCAGAAGTGCCAGAGCGACACTATTCCCACCCTTTACGGGTGTATGCTTGCGGGAGCGGATTTTGTGACTATGGGAGCGGGGATTCCCAGAGAGATACCCGGAGTTCTTGACCGTTTGAGCGATAATGATGAGGCGGAAATAAGGCTTACTGTAGCAGGTTCCACTTCTGCGGACGATTACCGCATCTCTTTTGATCCCAAGCGGTATGAGGTCAGCAAACTTAAGCGCCCGTCCTTTCTTGCAATAATATCTTCCAATGTGCTTGCCCTTACCCTTGCCAAAAAATCCAATGGCGAGGTAAACGGCTTTATAATAGAAGGGGCAACCGCCGGGGGGCACAATGCTCCTCCGAGAGGCGGGTGCGCTTTAAGCGAAAAAGGGGAGCCGATATACGGGGAGAAAGATACGGTTGATCTGGCTAAAATTAAAGAAATAGGGCTTCCGTTCTGGCTTGCGGGAGGCTATAGCATCAAAGGAAAGTTAAAGGAGGCTATGGCACTGGGAGCTCAAGGGATTCAAGCTGGAACGGCGTTCCTGTTATGTGAGGAGTCCGGGCTTGTTCACAGGCTAAAGGAGCTTTTGATAAAGATAAAGTGTGATGTTTTTACCAACCCGTTTGCTTCTCCCACCGGTTTCCCATTTAAGGAGGTTAAACTAGACGGGACGCTAAGTGAACCTGAAGTTTACTCTAAACGCCCCCGTATGTGCAACCTGGGTTATCTGCGGGAACGCTTCCGCAATCCGGATGGTTCTCTGGGTTTCCGTTGCGCTGCGGAATCCATAAAAGCCTTTATTGCAAAAGGCGGCAGTGCTGATCTGGCAAATAAGAGCAAATGCCTTTGCAATGCACTCTTTGCCAATATCGGGCTTGGCAATGTATATTCAAACGGCTACAGTGAAGCACCTCTGATAACGGCGGGCGATATTCTTCCTCATTTAGATTTTGTGTTTCAGGGGATTACAGCTAGAGAGGTGGTAGACATACTGCTTGCTTGACGGCGGGAAGAATATGCAGTTTGACTTGAAAAAATTGATGAAGCCGGGTTTGCGGATATTCGTTTCGGCGATAGGCAACCCCGCAAAGATGGTTTCCAATGTTGTAACTGTAAGGGATGCGGATATTGCCGTCACTATCCCCGCTAAGAGCGGTTTTTTTCATACTCTGGCAAGCGGCACTGCAGCCGACATCTCATTTTTTTCGGGCTCTGGAGGTTATACCTTTTCCGCAAATGTTTTGAAACGGGTTATGCTCAACGGGGTTCCCGTTTTGATTTTGGATATGCCGAAGGATGTTAATCGCTCCGAAAGGCGGGAGTATTTACGGGTATCGACCCTCTTTCCGGTAAAATTGGTATTAACCGAGCTTGAGGGAGAGAACGAAAAGATGAAAGTTGTAAATAAAGAATATTCTGCACTGTGCGTGGATATATCCGCCGGGGGCATCCAGATTGATGCCGCGAGCTCCAAGATCATCCCTCTGGCGGACGGAGTTGTTATGGAGATAGATTTTTTAAATGCGTTGGAAGAGATTCATCGTTTAAAAGGAGTTGCGGCGCGCGCTCCAAGAAACCCCAATGACGGTTGGGGGATAAAGTTTGCAGATATCAGTAAAAACGCTGAGACAAAGATATCCCGCTATATATTTAAAAAACAGAGGGAAAAAACTAAATAGGAGTGAGATATGGCGCTGAACAGAGAGAGAAATACTTTGGAAAATTTGGTTTACGAGATAGTATACCCGCTTCATGAGATAGATTCCTTTAAAGGAGAAGAGATAAAGAACCATATATCTTCGGTTATTGAAGAAGTGGGGGCTGTGATAATAGATTTTTCCAAGATTGCCTACCTGAACTCAAGCGGTTTGAGGGAGATGATCCAGATATTAAAGCTCACCAGAGAGCATAAAAAGAAGTTAATACTCGCGCAGCTTTCACCCGATATGAAACGGGTTTTTGTGCATACCAATCTGGACAGGCTCTTTATCTTTCAAGACAGTTTGCAAGCCGCTGTTGACGAAGCGATAAAATCGGATAATCCGGATAGTTCAGATAAGCCCGAATGACGAAAAACCGCGGCAGTAAACTTTCCATAAACTCCTGCTCTTTGGAAGAACTTGATAAGCTGATAGCAAGCGCGGGTGAAAAACCGTATAGGTCAAAGCAGATATATCGCTGGCTTCATACGGATAAGGTTACTGTTTTTGAGGAGATGACCAATATCCCTGCAAAGCTCATAACCCTTTTATCTGAAATATCAGAGATCACTGTTTTGGAAGAGGAAAACCGCCTAACCGCTCAAACGGCGGAAGATTCAGGTTCTATAAAATTTATTTTCCGACTTCCGGATTCGCTTTTAATAGAAAGCGTGTTGTTGAAAGACAGGGGAAAGCTCACCGCATGTATCTCCTCTCAAGCGGGGTGCAGGATGGGGTGCAAATTCTGTGCTACTGCAAGTCTTGGTTTTAAGAGGAATCTATTGGCTGCTGAAATATTGGAGCAGGCAAGGCTCTTAGAAAGGGCCGCCGGCAGGAAACTTGACAATCTAGTTTTCATGGGAATGGGAGAACCCTTTGATAACACGGAGAATCTTATAAAGGCTCTCAAGATACTCCTTGATTCCTACGGTTATTCCCACCGCAAGATTACCGTTTCAACTGTGGGGATCATCCCGAACCTTCAAAAACTCTTTTCAATGGATGCTCCGGTAAACCTTGCTGTTTCCGTGAACGCCCCGCGTCAGGAATTGCGAAGGCAACTCATGCCGATCTCCGCAAAATATTCCCTGGATGCACTTCTGGCGGAGCTAAGAGGGCTCCCCCTTCAGAAAAGGAAACGGATTACTCTAGAGTATGTTCTCTTGGGCGGCATAAACGATCAAGAGAGAGATGCACACGACCTCTTAAAGATAGCCCGAACTCTCCCTGTTAAAATTAATCTTATACGGTTTAATAGGTGGAGCGGTGCAGACTATAAAAAACCGGAGGAGAGAGATGTGCTGGCTTTTCAGAAAGTGCTTACAGATAGAGGGGTGACGGCGTTTATTCGGCGCAGCCTCGGCGGAGAGATAAACGGTGCCTGCGG
>JAITJJ010000149.1 GCA_031278965.1 Deferribacteraceae bacterium | reverse complement strand
CTCTCAGAAAGGTGGTTGCCAATACGTTAGCGCTCATAAACGGAGATACGGCTTACAATATATTGAAAGAGACGTATCTTAATGAAAAAAATGACGAGGTGCGAGCGGCGCTGGTTCGCAAGATATCTTACTTTAATAAAGAAGATGCCACAAACACCTTGATAGAAGCCTTAGACGACACCTCCCGCAAGGTTCAGGAAACCGCCGCCGCAGGACTGGAGCGGACAGGGTTGCGCGGAGGCGAAGACAGGGTTATGAATAAGATCACGGGAGAAGACAGTTGGGTTTCCTATTTCGCGGTTAAAGCCCTTAGCAAGAATTGTTCAGACAAGGTTGCGGCTTATCTTAAAGAACTCTATCCTTCTCTTTCGGGAAAACTGCGTTTGGCGGCGGTGGAAGCCTTGGGCGCATCCAGCATCCCTTCAGACGGTTTTCTGGTTGAAAGGCTTAATGAAGATAATGAGGATATTAGAAGGGAAGCCTTGACAGGTATTTACCGCTCTGACAAGACTCTCGCCCTTGAAAAAGCTGTTCATCTGGTGAATACTGATCCAAGCTGGCTTGTGAGGTTTAGGGCTATAGAGATTATCTCTTCCGAAGCTAAGCCGGGTTATAAAGATATATTGGCGGAGATTAGAAAACATGATACAAACAGGTATATCTTAGATAAGATAGATGCCGTTTTAGGAAATTAACATGCTAGCACACACTATCAAGATTAAAGATGAGGAGTTCTTTGAATTAAAGGATATAATATATAAGGCTTCTGCCATAACGTTTGCCGAGAGCAAAAAGTATCTCTTGGAAAACCGCCTTTCAAAACGCCTTCAAGAGCTCAACTTTGACAGCTTCAAGGAATATATCTACTATCTGAAATATGATATTAACCGTGTGAAGGAGATGGATACCCTTCTGAACCTGGTGACCATAAACGAAACCTATTTTTTAAGGGAGCGTCCGCAGATGGACCACCTGATGAAAAATACTATCCCTGCTATCCTTGCGAAGGGGAAGAAGAGCATCCGCATATGGTCAGCGGCGTGTTCCACAGGAGAAGAGCCGTATTCGCTTGCCATCCTTCTAAAAGAGAACGCTCTTTCAGCACGGGCTAACTATGAGATAATCGGCACCGATATAAACACCGAAGTTGTTGATGTAGCAAAAAAAGGGGTATACCGCGGAATGAGCTTCAGGGGGGTCCCTCCCAATTTTCAAGCCGCTTATTTTAATCCCAGCGCGCTAACTTTTGAGGTGAAAGACGAGTTTAAGCAGAGGGTGCGCTTTCAGGTCGCCAATCTCATATCGCCGACCCTCCCCGCACAGATGGGTAAATTTGACGTGATCTTCTGCCGGAACGTTTTGATCTATTTTGATCTGGACGGAAAGAAAAAGGTGCTTGATATGTTCTATAACTGCCTGAACACTCCGGGTTACCTCTACCTTGGGCACTCGGAATCCACGCTTAAAATAGAAAACAAGTTTACTTTGCAGAATTTCGGCACCGGAGTTTTTCATATAAAGGAGTAGCAAATGTCAACAAGCGGTATTACCACAGTTGTTTCCGCATCTGCTGTGCCTGAAAAAATGCAGGATGCAACAGAGCGTATGGCCGAACACCGCCAACAGATGACCGGTGCAGTCGTCCAACAGACAGCGCGGCAGCGCGTGAAAACGGTAAAACGCGGAGAGAACTCCGAAGCCCCAAAAAAGACGCGGGAAAAAAAATCAGGCGGCAAAGAGGGAAAACAGGAATTCTCCGGAGGTAATCTGGATATCAGAGCTTAATAATAGCAGCTATGTGGTTTAATTCTGTTCTCCTCATCATTTTTATCTCTGCAATAATATTTTTATATATCAGAGTGCGCCGCCTGGAAGCAAAAACTTCAGCTCTCACTGCAAACGATCTTGTAATTTATTCGGAGATACTAAGGGGCATCCTTTCGGAAAGCGAGAGGGTGGCGGAAAAGCTGGACGCCGCTATCCGCGAGCGTGAAGACGCTCTGGAGGATATGGGGGCGCTGCTGGATGCCCGAATTTCAAGGCTGAAAGAGCTAAGCGGAGAAAATGCTCCGGAGGAGCTCCAAACCCATGTCAAACGGCTTATCAGAGACGGGAGAACAAAAAATGAGATCGCAAGGCTTTTAAATATGAGCGTAACGGAGATAGAACTCTTGTCTGTGATGAAGTAGAGGTTCTATATCCTTTGGTTTACAGGTTTTTATGGAACAGATTAGAAAAAATATTTTAAGTTGGTGCAAAGATCTTGAGATGGGAACGTTGGAGCAGGCAATAAATGTCTCCGAGCTTGATTGCCTTGCAGGGAATTTCTGTCTAATGCCGGATGCCCATGAGGGATTCGGTATGCCCATAGGCGGCGTAGCTGCCTTGCGGGGCGCGGTGTGCCCGAACATGGTTGGGGTTGATATAGGGTGCGGGATGTTGGCGGTAAAAACTTCTCTTACAAGGATAAACCCTGTGGATATAAGGAATATCATAGGCGGGGAAAAGATACGCGGGGGAGCGATAAAACAGATACCTCTGGGAATGAACCGCCACAAAGAGAAACAGGAACATCCGATATTTGATGAAGTTAATATGTGGAAAGCCGCGCCCGTAGCATTTCAGGAATACGATTTTGCTATGAAACAGATAGGCACTCTGGGCGGCGGCAACCACTTCATAGAAATTCAGAAAGGGAGCGACGGGCATATCTGGTTTATGATTCATTCCGGCTCCCGTAATTTAGGCTTTAAGGTAGCGGATTACTATAATAAATTGGCGCGGGAGATAAAAAAAGACAGGAGCGATCTCCTTAAAGCCCGCCTCCCATATCTGGATGACGGAACTGAGGAATTTGAACTCTACATTAAAGAGATGGATTTGTGCCTCCGTTTTGCTTACGCCAACCGTCAGATGATGGCGGAAGTTATAAAAGGTGAGTTTCAAAAGAACATCAAAAAGACGGAATTTCTTGAAGAGATAAATATTCACCATAATTATGCAAACTATGAAAAGCACTTTGGGGAGAAGGTATGGGTTCACCGCAAAGGCGCTACCCTTGCCTCCAAAGAAACAATCGGAATAATCCCCGGCTCTCAGGGCGCTGCATCCTATATAGTTCGAGGGCTTGGGAATGAAGCTTCGTTCAGCTCGTGTTCTCACGGCGCGGGACGCAAACTCTCCCGCAAAAAGGCGATAGAGGTTCTTGATCTAAAGAGGGAACAGAAAAAACTTAACGACTTGGGGGTTTTGCACTCGCTTAACCATAAAAGCGGGCTTGATGAAGCGCCTTCGGCTTATAAAGATATAGAAACGGTTATGCGCCAGCAGGAAGACCTGGCGTCAATTCTCGTCCGCTTAACCCCCCTTGCGGCGGTTAAAGGGTGAAACAGTAAAATTCTTGGCTGCAGCTTTACTTCTGTTCTTGCCGTTTGCTTTATCCCTGCAGCCTTTTGCGGCGGACAGGCAATCTTTCCCGTGAACTGCAAAACTATGGGGGGTTTTCTCAAAAAAATCTGACAAAAAGGATGTGCCTAATTTAAAGTATTGATTTTATTAGGGTTTTAGTGTGTATTATATATAGGGGAGTGTTATAATGAAAGATAAGATAGCTGTTGTCGGCGGGGGTGCATGGGGAACAGCTCTTGCCACTTTGGCCGCCGAAGGCGGGCGGCTGGTGGAGTTGTTTGCCAGGGAAGAAGATGTTGTTGCCTCAATCAACCATTACCATGAAAATAAACCGTTTTTAGGCGGCGTCATCTTGAATTCCTCCGTATTTGCCAGACCTATGGGAGAGCTTGGGACATGCGATGCCCGCAACATAATTTGGACGGTTCCAACGCAGTTTACCCGTGATGTTGCAAGACAGTATAAAGGAGTTCTTAAAGGGGCAAATGTGCTTAACGCCTCTAAAGGCCTTGAGATAGATTCCGGCAAACTCGTGGTGCAGGTATTAAAAGAAGAGGTGGAAGCCCGTTATTCTATGGTGAGCGGGCCATCTTTTGCAAAAGAGGTCGGCTTGAAAAAACCAACCACCGTTACCCTGGCGTCTCCTGATATTGATGCTGCCAAATGGTGGCAGAACGAGATTTCCGCCGATTATTTCCGCATATATTCAAGTGATGATATAATCGGGCTTGAAGTAGGGGGAGCCTTGAAAAACGTCATCGCCGTTGCCACCGGAATAAGCGATGGCCTTAATTTTGACCATAACGCAAGGGCTGCCCTTGTTACCCGCGGGCTTGCGGAGATAACCCGCTTTGGCGTTGCTTACGGAGCTAAAAAAGAAACTTTTATGGGGCTTGCAGGTTTGGGCGATTTAGTGCTTACCGCCACGGTTGACAACAGCCGCAACCGGCAGGCGGGGATGAGGCTTGCAGAAGGGTTTACCCTTGAAGAGATTACCACCAAACTTAAAACCGTTGCGGAAGGAATATATACCGCAAAAGCGGTATATCTGGCATCTAAAAAACTGAATATCTATATGCCTATTTGCACAGAGGTATATCAGATAATCTACGAAAATAAAAAAGTGCTGAACGCAGCATGGGATCTTATGCACCGCCCGCTTGTGAAAGAAAATCAACATGATAGCAATCCTTGACGGGAATTCCATTGCCTACAGGGCGTTTCATAAAGCGCCCCCGCTGACTTCTCCGGAGGGGCGCCCCACCGGAACGGTTCACATTTTCTTTACTATCCTTGAAAAATTAGAAAAAGACCTTAAACCTACGGAGATTATTGCGGTTTTTGATTCAAAAGGCAAGACCGAACGGCACAATCTATACCCGGAGTATAAAGCAAACCGCGACCAGATGCCGGAGGATCTAGCATCCCAGCTGGAGCTTATAAGAACCCTCCTCCCTCTGGCAGGGATAAAAACCTACGCTAAAGAAGGAGTGGAAGCGGACGATATTATTGCCTCACTTGCAGGCAATACTTTAGATAAGGTGGCAATAGTCACTAAAGATAAAGATCTTTTTCAATTAATTGACGAACGGGTAAAAGTTTATGACGACCAGAACGGAGAGCTTTTGGGAAGCGCTGAAACGGTTCTGAAATACGGCGTTTCTCCCCAACAGATGTTGGACTACCTCTCTCTCTTAGGGGATAAGTCGGACAATATCCCCGGAGTCGCGGGTGTTGGGGAAAAGACCGCCGCAAAACTTATAACAGAATACGGCAGCCTTGACGGAGTTTACAGCCATATTGAGGAGTTGAAAGGCAAATTAAAGGAAAATCTTGAGAACGACCGTCAACTTGCTTATAAGGCACGCTCTCTGATTAAACTCAAGGAAAGCGCAATTGACTTTGAGCCCGCGGCGGGGAGAGATGAGCAGCGTTTAAGGGAACTGCTTTACAAACTCGGAATGCGTGTGGCTGCTCAAAAGCTCTTGACCAAAGAGACAGCAGAACCACTGCCGGAGGAGAAAGATAAAAAGTTGCGCCTCTCCGGAGAGGTAAAAGCCCCGATATTCTGTATGGCTCTTGACGGAGCGGCATACGTTGCGGATGAAAACTTTTATGAGACCTTAAAAGTTCATCATACAATTTCTAAAGACGCATTATTTTATGACCTGAAAGAGATACTTAAATTAACCGGAAATTTTTATGAAGGGCGGGACTGCCTCCTTATAAGCTGGCTTACAGAGCCCGATAACGGCACTATATATAAAGGAAAAAATGAGAGTCTGGAAGAGTTTATAGCCCGTATTATGAAACATGCAAGCCGCTTAAACACCACTCTTGAGACTCTTAAATTAAGCAGGTTATATTTTGACGCGGAGCTTCCGTTGGCGCGAATATTAGCGAAGATGGAGTTTAACGGGATAGCGCTTGATCCGGTTTCAGTCAGGGAAACCGCAAAACAGCTGAAAAAAAAGTTAGCAGCAGTGGCAACTAAGATTATAACAAGCGCCGGATATGATCTGAACATCAATTCCCCGAAACAGCTCTCTGAGTTTTTGTATGATAAGCTCCTAATTCCCCCGCTTTCAAAGCAAAACCGTTCCACAGCGGAGGATGTTTTAAAAGAACTTATGCTTACCGTTCCTGCCTATAAAGAACTTCTTTCGGATATTCTGCTTTATCGGGAATACTCAAAATTGCTGAGCACATATACCGACCCTCTTATCGCCGCCGCATCCTCTGACGGGAGGATTCATACCACTTTCAAGCAAACCGGCACTGCTACCGGCAGGCTCTCTTCCGTATCCCCCAATTTGCAGAATATTCCGGTTCGGGGAGAGATAGGGAAGCTCATTCGCAAAGCGTTTGTTCCAGCCGCCGGCACCCTTTTTGTGAGTATGGATTACTCTCAGATAGAGTTGAGAATCCTTGCCCACTTTTCAAAAGACGAAAATCTAATCCATGCCTTTGAGGCAGGAGCGGATATTCACTGCATAACCGCTATGAAAATTTTCAACCTCACCGAAGAGGAGCTTACCCCCGATAAGAGGCGTTTGGCAAAAGCTGTAAATTTCGGGATATTATACGGACTCTCCTCTTACGGTCTCTCCAGAGATGTCGGCGTTACCCCCAAAGAAGCCAAAACTTTTATAGATGCATATTTTGCTCTCTATTCGGGGGTCCGCCGATATATAACCGAAATGATAAGGCTTACCGCTCAGAATGGATACTGTGAAACCTTGCTGGGGCGGAAAAGGTTTTTCCCCGATATAACGAGCCGCAACTCCGTAATCCGTCAGAGGGCGGAAAGAGCCGCCACAAACGCCCCGATACAGGGAAGCGCTGCGGATATTATAAAAATCGCTATGCTTCGCTGCGATAAACTGATAAAAACTTCTTTTGAAAAAGTTAAAATCTGCTTGCAGATACATGACGAACTTATTTTTGAAGTACCCAAACCGCTCATTGAGGATTTTTCTTTAAAGGCAAAGTTTGAGATGGAAAACGCCTTTAAGTTAGCAGTTCCGTTGGTGGTAAACACATCTGTCGGAGCAAATTGGGGAGAATTAAAATAGTAAGAGGCAACCTATGAAAAATAATAAAGTTTTCACTCTCTTGAAGGAAAATATGATGCTCAAAGAGGAATTGAAGCGCATAATGGAACTTGCAAATGAGAATGAAGCCAAAAAGAAAGGATTCAGTCTCGTGGAAGATGCATTCTTAACTTCCGAATCCATATACGAGATCGATGCAAAAGCTCTCGCCTATATGGAAGAGGTTTTTGAAATAGACAGGGCAGTCCTCTTTCTTGATGAAACTTTTTATAATTTCGGAACAGAGGAAGGGGAGCTTAAACGTATATTATTTATCTCCCCTAGTTACCTTGATTATGCCTATCCTGAAAAACGACCGTATTTCGGAAGCAATGTTGAAGGGTTGGTCAGCGCTTTCCTTGTTGTAAACGGGGTAAAAAGCTTTCTGACGGCTCCCATAGCGGAAAACGGGAAAATTATAGGGAGTCTTAACCTCTATAGCAAGCAGGCGGCAAGGTTTGCGGGGAAAGCCCACGCCGATTTTGTTAAAGATTTTATGATTAGGGTATGGATTACCCTCCGTACCCTCCACAATGCCTATATATTGTTGAATTACGGAAAATATGATCCGCTGACCGGGATATACAATAAAAGCGCTATGGATTCCCACCTTGCAAATTTTGTTGAAAGATACCGCAGAACTAATGAAGGCTTTACCCTAATGATTGCCGATTTAGATAATTTCGGGCATCTTAATAATATTCACGGGCATAGCGAGGCGGATCGCTTTCTGTTCATATTGGCAGAAAATTTCTCTCACATCATTGAAAAGCAAGAGATATTGGGGCGTTTCGGAGGAGATGAATTTTACTTTATCTTAGATAGCATCGATCCGGATGTGATAAAAGGGAAGTTTGATAAAATTTCCAAAGAAACGCGTGCCGCTGCCGAAAAGTTTGATCTGGGGGATATTATCTCCATAAGTGCAGGGTATGTGCGGGTCCCCCTTGATACGAGAGCCGCTCCGGAAAAAACGGGCGAAATAGTGCGGCGGGCGGATAACGCCCTGCGCCATAGTAAAGCCTTCGGCACCAAACTCTCTGACGCTTCAAAAGAGAGATCGGCGGTGGACGAATGATTGCCCCGTCACTTTTAAGTGCGGATTTCACCCGTCTCGGAGAGGAGATAGATCTTCTTGAGAAGGCAGGAGCTGATCTTCTGCACCTTGATATTATGGACGGGCACTTTGTGCCTAATATCTCGTTCGGTCAGGGTATAGTTAAACAGATTCACGGTATTACCGGCCTCCCTTTAGATGTTCATCTAATGATTTCATATCCGGAAAATTTTATTGACGCTTTTATTGATGCCGGAGCAGATATTATAACAATTCATGTAGAGGCCGCAAACCATCTGCACCGCCTGCTTGTCCGCATAAAGGAGAAGGGGAAAAAAGCCGGGGTGTCCTTAAACCCCGCAACGCCCGTAAGCTCTCTCTCAGAGATCGCCGCATACTGCGATCTTGTTCTGGTTATGACGGTTAATCCCGGCTTTGGCGGGCAGAGCTTTATCCCCGAAGGGACGGACAAGGTTAAACGAGTAAAAACCCTTTTAAAAGAGAAGAGAAGCGATGCGCTAATTGAGGTTGACGGGGGAGTAAATGATGAAACCGCACCACTTCTCTGGAAGGCAGGAGCTGATATACTTGTGGCGGGAAGCTATGTATTCCGTTCCGGAGATTACGGAGAGGCAATAGACAGCATCCTAAAGAGATAAAAGCCGGTTTTTTGCCGTTAAAGATTTATGCGGCACTTATTGCAAGCGGGCGGCCGCCGGAGAACAGATGGAATATGATTATGAAAAACATTCGCTGGTTGTGGTAACAGGGCTTTCCGGTGCCGGAAAATCCACCGTGTCCAACGTTTTGGAAGACATCGGCTACTACACCATAGACAATATGCCGGTGAAAATCCTAGAGAAAATCATGGGGGTTTTTTTTGATATGGGGCTCAAAACCCCTAAAATTGCCTTAATAATTGATTCCCGCTCCGGGGATGAACAAACGGCTTTTCGCATTATCGGCGAATTGAAAGAGAAGTATAAAGCCACGGTTCTTTTCCTCTCGGCTTCCACAGAAGTTATAATGAACCGCTATAAGGCTTCCCGCCGTAAGCACCCGTTGGAAGGAGAGATTCTGGAGGCTATAAAAACCGAAGAGGAACTTCTTAAAGATATTCGCACCCTTGCCAATATTCTCCTTGATACAACGGAGCTTAATGTTCATGAGCTTGCAGCCTGTATCAACAGTTTTTTTAGGGAGAAGGAGGATAACAAGCTTCTTATTACTTTCAGCTCTTTCGGCTTTAAACACGGGATACCGCTTGATTCCGATCTGGTCATTGACGCAAGGTTCTTAAAAAACCCGTATTTTTATGATGAACTGAAGGATAAACGCGGAACAGACCAGGCGATTAAAGACTTTCTGCTGAAAGAGGATATGACTCATAAGTTTTTGGAAAAACTGTCCGCACTGTTGGAGTTTTTGATACCGCAGTATATCCGTGAAGGGAAGCAGTATCTGAAAGTATCCATAGGGTGCACCGCGGGCCATCACCGCTCGGTGGCAATATCGGAAGAGATTGCAAAGCGCTTTTCGGGTAGCAATGCTACAGTTCAGATTACCCACAGAGATATAGACAAGGAGTAGAAATATCTCTAAATCTCATAACTTTGCGTGCAGAGCCCGCACTTCTCACAGAAATTATGGATTTTCATCTCCTTTCCCTCGCCTAGAGAGAATATAATCTTTGATAGCAGCTCGGAGAACTGCCCTTTTTCGGCATCGGTAAGGGCGTTAAATAATTCGTTTAAGCTGTTTTCGGAAGTTTTGCGGAGATTCACCACCACATTTTTCCCTTTCTTTGTTGCCGTCACCAGGGAAAACCGGCCGTCAATTTCTCCTTCGTTTCTTTTTACCAACCCGTTTTTTTCCATTTTGGTGATTAGTTGGCTCACGGAAGGTCCACTGACCTGCAGACATGCGGCAAGATCTTTCTGGGGCATATTGCCGTGCTTGGAGAGAATTTTCAGTATAGTCCCCTGCGTCCGCGGGAACCTTCCGTTGCTCTGCGCCATAGTCCTATTGGCAAGGTTATAGACGTGTATGATTTTCATCAGCAATTGATCATTCATAACTATATTAATAATTATTTTTTAATGAAATTTCAAGCCAAAAGAATGGAAAAAGTTTGTTGCATTAAAGGAGTGTCTATCAAGGCGAAGGAGAATAATAAGATTCTTGCGGCAAGTTTATGAGCGCTGAGCTTGTTTAATGCAAGCGGAATTAAGCACAAAAATTACGGAAAGAACAGCGGCGCAAAGTTTTATCTGGGGAATGTCCCGCCAAATATATCCATCGCCGACCGTTTTATTTCCAGATAACAGCTT
>JAITJJ010000125.1 GCA_031278965.1 Deferribacteraceae bacterium | reverse complement strand
GAGCTTAAAGGAAAAGGGTTCTGCAATCGCGTATTTTCTGGCATCAACGCTTTGGAGGATCACCTGGTCGATGAGCTTTTTAAGCTTGAAAACTCTCCGGAGATTACACCCTCCATTACCTCATCACCTTGGATAATTAATGCCTTGATGAATTAAAAATGGAATTAAACCACGTCCAGCCGCGCTCCACGGTTGAACGTGCAAGCAAGGAAACATTGAATGGATGTCATATCCAGAGCAGACGGACAAGCGAGGTTCCGCCTGTAGCGCCTTTGGGGAGGCCGGAAGTGAGGACAATCCTGTCGCCCTCTTTTACCAATCCGGTTTTTTTTGCTTCCCTGCGGGCGGCTTCCACAAGCTCTTCCATATTGTCCAGCACTCTGTCTGTAGAAATCGGGGTAACCCCCCAAGAGAGAGTTAATTTGCGGCAGGAGGACTCCTTTGGAGTGAGGGCGATTATGGGGCACCCCGGCCGGAACTGCGCCACAGCCTGAGCGGTATAGCCTGAGTGGGTATAGGCGATTATGGCGGAGGCATCGGCATCGTTTGCCAGAGAGCAGGCTGCTCTCCCCACCGCCAGTGCCAGAGAGTTTTTAGGATCAACTATCTGGGGGAGATTTTTTGAAGCGTGCGGTTCGGTGGCTTGGGCAATTTTGGCAAGCATAGCGCACGCTTCCACAGGAAATTGACCGCTGGCGCTCTCGTCTGAAAGCATTAGAGCGTCCGCTCCGTCCAATACGGCGTTTGCCACATCCGAAACCTCCCCCCTTGTGGGGCGGACGCTTGAGACCATGCTTAAAAGCATCTGGGTTGCCAAGATCACCTCTTTGCCCGCGGTGCGGGCGGCTGCTATTATCTCTTTCTGAATAATGGGAACTTGTTCAAGGGGAACTTCCACGCCTAGATCGCCCCGTGCCACCATAACGGCGTCGACGCTTTTAAGGATGCTCTGAATATTTTTAACCGCCTGCGGTTTCTCTATCTTTGCAATCAGGCGGGGCTTTGCCTCCGCCTGATTAATTAAATCTTTCACCCCTGTAAGGTCATCGGAACTGCGGACAAAGGAGAGGGCAACAAAGTCAACCTGTTCTTCAAGCCCCATTATAAGGTCTTGACGATCCTTTTCGGAAAAAGAGGAAACGCTTAGATTGCTGCTAGGGAGATTTACCCCCTTGTGGGAGAAAACCTGCCCCCCGTTCAGAGTTTTGCATATAACATCATCCCCAACTATACTTACAACATCAAGCTCGATCACTCCGTCTGAGAGGAGAATAGCCTCCCCGGCCGCAACCTCGCGGTGAAGGTTGGGGTATACCACAGGGAGAATCCCGTTTTCATAATTTAAGCTGTTTTTTAATATGACCCTCTGACCGCTTGCGAGCGCTATCCCTTCCTCCGGGAGATTGCCCAGCCTTATTTTAGGTCCTTGCAAATCCTGAAGAATCCCCACGTAGGCGCCCATCTCTTTGGCGATTGCCCGCACATTGCAGATCACCTCCCTGTGAAAATCATGGGTTCCATGTGAAAAATTTAAACGGGCTATACTAAGACCGTTCTCTATCAAGCGGCGGATTACGGCAGGTTCCGCCGAAGCGGGACCTATTGTGCAGACTATACGGGTCATGCTCCGCTTGTTCATCTTCTTATTATTTCCGCCTTACCGCCGCCGTTTTTGCAGGAAGGACAGGAGAAGGCTGCCTGGAGCGGATGAAAGTCATAAAAGCAGCGGCTATCATAACGGAAGAATAGGTTCCAATAACTATCCCGATGAGCATCATAAGGGCGAAACCATTTATCACCTCTCCCCCGAAGAGATAGAGGGCAAGCACGGCGGAAAAGGTTAGAATGGAGGTGAGGAGCGTTCTCGACAACGTTTCGTTTACGCTTTTATTGGCAAGCTCTTTCCAACTCATAGTATCCAGCCCTCCGTTTCTAAGATTTTCACGGATTCTGTCAAAAATAACTATAGTGTCGTTGAGAGAATACCCCGCCACTGTGAGCACGGCCGCCATAACCGTTAAATTAAACTCTTTGCCTGTAAGGCAGTATATTCCCATAGCAATAATTATATCGTGAAGAAGGCATATTATCGCTCCTATCCCGAACATAAATTCAAAGCGGAAGGCGATATATATCAAAATTCCTATGGTAGAGTATAAAACCGCCGTAAAAGCCTTTCTACGCAACTCTCCCCCCACTTGCGGACCCACCTGTTCCACTTTGGAGATTGTAACCGTGTTACCCTCAAAACTGGTTTTTAAAGCACCGGTAATCGCTTCAGAGAGTGCCTGAAGATTCTTGCCGGGGGTTTCTATTACTCGTATCAAGACATCGTTCTGATCCCCAAAGTCTTGTAGGGTAAATTCAGCCCCTATCGGAGCTTCAAGGGTTTTTCTCACGTCCTCAAGGGGAACACGATTTTCAAAGCGAACCTGTATGACTGTCCCGCCGATAAAGTCTATCCCAAAGTTAAACCCCTTAAAAAAGATGAGAGCTGCGGAAGTTAAGGCTAGAACTATGGAGATAGTTATGCAGCGTTTAGCCCTGCCGATAAAATCTATTTTCGTATTGGGTTTTATTATCTGTAACATTGAGCCCGCCTATATACTAATGGTTTTCGGGTCTTTACGGATTATATACTCCATAAAGATCGTCTTTGTGATGAATACCGCCGTGAACATGGATGCAATAAGCCCTAAAAGGAGGGTTATGGCAAACCCCTTAACGGGACCTGTGCCGAATTGAAAGAGCACCACCGCCGCTATAATTGAGGTGACATTAGCGTCCAGAATCGTGGCAAACGCTTTCTGATAACCAACCTCAAACGCATTCAATACGGTGCGCTTATTACGAATCTCTTCCCTAACCCGTTCAAATATAAGCACATTGGAGTCCACCGCAATACCAAGCGTCAGAATGATCCCCGCTATGCCGGGAAGGGTGAGGGTTGCGCCTATCAGACAGAATATTCCAAGCAGAACAGTAAAATTGCATATAAGCCCGAAATTTGCCACAATACCGCTTAAACGGTAATATATCAGCATAAAGACCACTATCAGGACAAGCCCGATAATACACGCCTTAATCCCGCTGTCAATGGATTCCTGTCCTAAGGAAGGCCCTACCGTCCGGTTCTCATATATGGAAACCGGAGCTGGGAGACTCCCCGCTTTTAGGACTATGGAGAGATCGGAGGCGGTTTCCGGCGTAAAACTGCCGGTTATTACCCCTTGACCTCCGGTGATGGGTTCTTGAATATTGGGGGCGGAGTATACCGTATCATCCAAAACTATTGCAAGCTGCCTCCCCACATTGCGGGTGGTTATATCCGCAAAAAGCCTTGTCCCGGCGCGGTCAAAGGCAAAGGAAACCTGCGCCTCTCCGGTTCCTGAGAAAACCACCCCCGCATCCGCAAGGTTTTCCCCCGTCAAGAGGATATCCCGTTTTAAAGCAACCGGTATATTCCTGATAAGTTCCCCTGTAGTTCTGTTGGTTTCCCGCAGATTTAGAACAATACTGTCAAAAGGGATTCTTCCTGCAATTATATCTTCTTGCGTAACAGTGTGATCCACTAGATAGAACTTTAGCTGGGCGGTCTGCCCGATGAGATTTATGGCGCGATCCGGGTCCGTCACCCCAGGAAGTTGCACAAGGATCTGATCCCGCCCCTGTTTCTGAACCAGAGGTTCGCTGACGCCAAACTTGTCTATCCGGTTACGAACCACTTCAAGGGCTTGAAGCACCGCATTATCGCGGATCTTGGTTATTTCAGCGTTCTCAAGAGTATATCTGTAGTGATCCCCGTCCGCCTCTCCGCCGGTTAAACCAAAACTTCCCGCAATTTCATCTATCTCTGTTTTATTGCTATCCGGGGATATGCCTATATTTATTAGATACGGTTCGCTCTTCTGTACATAGGAAAACGGCACGGAATTATTTTGCAGCTCCGTGCGGATCCGATACGCCATTGTTTCAAGACGGGAAGAAACGGCGGCTTCCGTATCCACCCCCAGCACCACATGCATTCCCCCCTGAAGGTCAAGCCCCAAGCGGACTTTTTTATTAAGAGGGAGCATGAAAAAGAGCGAGAGAGCCAGCGCTGCAATTATAATCAACCAGCGGAACTTTCTGTTCATCAGTTTTTACCGGGATTTACCGAGTTTGCCGTATCTTTGCCTGCAATACCGTTGCGGAGGATCTCCACTTTAACGTTTCCCAAACTTATAAGGAAGGTGTTGGTGTCAATAACCGATTCCACAGTAGCTTTAAAGCCACTGGTAGTAACAATCTTATCTCCGGATTTAAGGGAGTTGATCGTTTCATTTAACTGTCTCTGTTTTTTCTGCTGCGGACGAATCATAAGAAAGTAGAATACTGCGATTAAAAGTAAGATAGGCGCCATACTTGCAATGGAGGAAAGCCCTCCGGGCTGGGCGGTCTGCTGTGCCGCCTCCTGAGCAAACGCTAAACTAGAAAACATTATAAATTCTCCTAAAATTTTATCTGTTTGAACTCTCAAAAGAAAGATAGTATATAGCACGTTTTCTCTTTTTTACAAGCAAAAGATGTGAATAGCGTTTAGAAGGCAAAAGCGGGCAGATACCCTTTTCAAAGACTTAAGCGCAATATTGTTTTTGTTTTTAAAAAAGATGGTTATAATCAGAGTTATGCTGACTGCAAACTATTTTATTATCCCTTTTGTAAGCGGGCTTATAGGGTTTTTTACCAATGCGATAGCCATAAAAATGTTATTCCGCCCTCATAAAGCAAAATGGTATACGCTCTGGTGGCAGGGGATAATCCCCCGCACCCGAAAGGTTTTGGCGTTAAAGATTTCTGCACTTGTGGGGCAAAAGTTAGTCACCGAGCGCGAAATCACCAGAGCCCTCAAAGCCCCCCAATTTTCTGAAAAGTTTTATGATCTGACCCTTTCCGCCTTCAACCGCCTAACCTTCCAAACCTATCAGGAAGAGTTAGCCGCCGCCCTCTTTTCCGATCGGCAGATCTCCGCAATTTTGGATAAACTCTCCGATTCCCTTAACGGCTTTATAAAAGAGAAAATATATTCTTTAACGTTGAAAGAAGTGAGCGAGCTCGTCTCTCACGCTGATTTTTTGGACACGTCCAAACTCCGTCAGGCGGCGGCGGAAGCGGTGGGAAAAAAAGTTGCGGAAGAGCTTCACAACATATTTTCCCTGGAAAGTATTGCGGAACTCTTTAGCGAGGCTTTCGGCGGAACGCTCCCCCTTAAAAAAGTTGCAGACACCGTTATTGAAGGGGTTGTTCCGGCAGTGAGCGGGCTTTTTTCCGATGAGAACGTGATTAACGAGGTTAGCGGTGTAATAATAGAGTTTTTAAAAGAAGAGAACCTTTTTACGGCAGCAGGGGCAAAGGTTTTTAAGGGGAAGATAAAGAGAGAAACCGCAAGAAAACTCCCCGCCATTGGGGAAAAGATTTCACGCTCCCGTGTGATACGCCGCAAATTAACAGATACTGCGGAAGGGAAGCTGTCGGAACTTGCCCGCACAAAGATACGGATACTTATGGGGAGCGAATTTTATCCATTTTTACAGACAGCTCCTCATATAGCCGCCCGCCGTTTCCTATCGGAAGGGGTAACAAGCGAAGCAGTGCGGGCGATAAGGGCGTGTTCCTCCCCGGAGGATAGCATTGGAGAGTTCTTAAAAAAGAGCGATATAGAACTGCCTGCGCTCCCACTCAAGAAACTCTTCAGAGATAATTTTGGGAAGCTCCTAAATGCTGTGCTGTCAGCGGAGCTTGCGGAAGCGCTTACGCGGAAAGTAACTTCAGACGCTTTCGCCGGGCAGATAAGCAGAACGTTTGTAAATACTGTAGATATAGGTAAAGAAGTGGAGGATAAGATAAACTCTCTGGATACTGCGGAAGTGGAGGAGATGATCTTCTCCTTCACCAGAACCCACTTTAAGTGGATAAACCTCTTGGGATTTGCCATCGGTTTTCTGGTAGGGGTAGTTCAGGTGCTTTTTGCAGTTTGCGCATAAGCAATATGCAAACAATCCGCTTACATCTCCATATCTTTGTTTTTTTCTTGTTTTTTTTGGAGTAAAAAAAACGGGGGGGGG
>JAITJJ010000086.1 GCA_031278965.1 Deferribacteraceae bacterium | reverse complement strand
AAAAAATGGCCGCAAACCCGGGGGTTTAACCCCCCCCCCCCCCCCCCCCTAAACAAAACGCTGTTTGGAAAAGAGGTTAAGATATAAGTACCCATAAAGTTCCCCTAAAACTTTAAAATGTTCCCGTATGCAATCTATCACATAGGATTGCCCATTGTCCATAATAAAAAATTCAGAGAGATAAAAATCCGCTCATCTGTGAAATAATGTGCCGCTAAAAGACAAACCTCCCATACCATGTGCCGTCTGCCTTTTTGGAGCGGATGACGTTAAAATCCGCTCTGAGGGCGTTAATCATTATGTCATGCTTTTTTATGTAATCCGAGAGATCTATCAGTTTGTATTTAGCCGATATTGACGGATTTTTCAAGAGAGCTACAATCACCAGCCCCAAGTGGTAAACTTCTTCCAGATCCCTTTGCCAATCTTCAAAAGATTTTTCGCTCCCCAAATTCATCTGTACGATTCTTTGAGTTATCTTATTGATAACGGGGAGACGCCCGTCATAATCGTATAAATCCCCGCCGAACGCCAGATACTTTGTTAATTTCAGCAGATAAATACCTATATCCGCTGCCGTTCCCGTGCTGAAAACCGGGGACACCAGCAATCGTATGAGTTCCAGCCACACCATCTGAACATCGGCGCCGCACCAAACATTGGGATATGGGTAACTGAATTCCGATATATCCCATGCCGCTTCGGCGGATCTATCATAAACCGCCGTTCCGACATACGGATTCAGTATAAAAAGATCCGGCTGAACGGTGCAGTTTCCCGAAAGAGCGGTGAAATCCTCAATCTCGCTGATTAGTTCGCAGGCGTCTGCGGCAGTATCATAGGGGGAGGCGATATAGCCGATAAATATATCCCGTTTTTTATTTGCGCTCTCCTTTATAAAAGTTTTCAATTTTTCCCGTTCGGAAACCAACTGCTCCTTGCTTCTCAGAATTCCCCTAAGTTTCCTCCCTATAAACGGATCTTCGCGGATGCGGTCCCTGCCTATAAAAAATGTGGAAATTTGGTGGGAATCGGCAAAGTCGGCGAGTTCTCCGTCAAAATCGTCCGGATCCGCAAATAGGGAAAAACGGATATTTTCATCCAATTTGCCTAGTTGTTTTACGGTTTTGAAAGTTTCCGCCCGGTTTGCTTTTGAAAAAGGGCTGGAATCCATTATTGATATTTTAAATGGTCCGTCTGTAATACTTTTAAGCTGTATATATGCATCCTGAGTATGTTTTTCGGTTTCAGCCCGCATTGTTTTTGTTTCGCCTGTTTTGAACACCGTGCAATAATCACAGTTATTGGCGCACCTATCATTGAACAGAACTGTTATTTCGGCGTATTCGTCTGTTATATGCATCACCGGAACAATTCCCCGCTCAAGTTTCCCGCTTCCGTTGGAAGAAATTTTGCCGTCTCTTATCAGATGCGCCCCTGCCGGCAGCTTCCCGAATATTGATATTGAACTCTCCGTTTTGCGAATTTCCAAATTTTTCTTTAAAAAAATATCCGAACAAAAATCAATAAACGCTCCGCAACCGCCCTTGAAAACAATGTCAAAGGAGCGGGAATACAGCGCTTTTTCAATGTTAGGGGTGCTGATGAAATGCACTCCTCCTCCTGCAATCAGAGTTTTCGGGTGGTATTTTCTGATTAATTTCGAATATATAAGCGCCGCAGTATAGGAGCCGCTATGGGTAGAAATCCCATAAATATCCGCCGCATTGCCGCTTATAAACTCTTCCGCCATACTCTCAAGCGTAACGATATTTACTTCCTCTTCGTCCGGGAAAACGGCAATATCTTTCAACCCCGCATCAAGGAGGAGATATTTAATAGTCGCCACGGCAAGGGTAGCCTCCGCAGCTATTATCGTCCCCTGTTCGTTTGCGGCGTTAAGGAGAATTATCTGATATTTCATATATAGCCTAAAAAAACGTTGCCGGCTGAAATAATAAATCCGTTCCCGCCGTTAAAAAGCTTACTCCTTAGTTCAAGTCAGATTTTAAAAGCCGTATTTTTTCTTTAGAGAGGGTATCTCCTCACTATCCGGGAAACGGGCGGAAAGCTCTTCAAAATAGGTTTTGGCGGAAGATTTTAAATTAGGGGTTTTATAAGACACCTCTGTCAGCATAACAAGCGACTTCGGTTCAAAAGAGGTTCCCGGATACTCCCTCATTAGGTATAAAAGCCTCTGAACAGCACTTTCGGGTTTTTTGGTGCGCACATAGAACTTTGCCACCTCATATTCATGTTCCGCCAACTTCTCATTCATCCTTTTAAGGAGAGAAGCCGCGCTTTCATAATCTTTTTCACCGTTGTCATTCGGAAACTTCCTCTTGTATTCTTTCAGATAGTCTACCGCATTTTGGGTAAAAGTCTGGTCGTTTCTGGGAGCAAAGGAGATGCGGCTGTAGGAATAGGCGATGCGGTATAATACCAGCCGTTCATTCGGATCGTTGGGATATAGATCATAGTATGTTTCATAAGAGGCTACGGCATTAAGAAAATCATCCTCATAGGTAAACCATGCGCCGTCCGCTCTTAAAAAATAGGCGTTTGCAAGCTCCAACTGGGCACTGCGGGCATCATCCGGATTATTTGAGGCGAGAACGGCGGCTTCAAAGGCGGGGATTGCCTTTCTAAAATTGTCGTCTTTCATATAATCGCGCCCGATAGACAGATATTCCGCGGCGGAAAGCTCAGCCTCCTGGGCGGCGCAGCCGAAAAAGAGGAAGAGTGCAACTAAAGCCAATATTATCTTAATCAATTTCATATAAGCTCCACATAGATATCCGGATAAACAACCCTCTTTACCCTGGCTCTGTAAACTCCCTCTCCGTTGGCAGCCCTCCCTTTCAGCACATAAGTTATGCCATCTATTTCAGGGGTTTGGAAAAGAGCGTGAGCATCAAGGATAAAATCAAAGTCAGCGTTTAATTTATCCACAAGGATATGTATATCCCTTAATTTTCTTAAACGGTTTAAGGTATTATTTTTCTGGATTGTTTGCAACTTTTTTAGACGTGCGCGGGCTGTCTTTTTTAAGATTTTCCCTGAAAATTTGCAGGCTGGCGTTCCTTCTTCGGGGGAATAGATGAAAAAACCCGCATAATCCGGCTTATATTCGGATAAAAAATCCGCCAATTGGTTAAAGTCATCCTCGCTTTCCCCCGGAAAGCCGGTGATAAATGTGGAGCGGATAAATACGTCCGGGATGGCTGCGCGAATTTTATCCAAGACCTCTTTTACGTCAGAAACGGTATAATGCCGCCCCATCCGCCTGAGTATCGCATCAGATGCGTGCTGAATCGGAATATCAAAATATTTTATAATATTATCACACCTTTGGACGGTTTTTATAAGCTCATCAGAAATACCGTCCGGATTAAGGTACAGGATGCGGAAATAGATCTGACTGAAAGAAGAGGCAAGCTCTTCCAAAAGATCCGGAAGGAAATATGCGCTGTTATTATCCCGCCCGTATTTGGTTATATCCTGAGCTATCAGGATGATTTCTTTCACCCCCTTTTCGGCAAGGGAATAAGTTTCTTTCAACAATGTTTTTCTGCCAAAAGAGCGGTGAGAACCGCGTATTGCGGGGATGGTGCAGTAGGTGCAACGGTTGCCGCACCCTTCGGAAATCTTTAAGTAGGCGTAAGAGAGAGGATTTAAGAGAAACCGCTCCCCCATGATTCTGCTTGTTTTACAGAATCTTTTATCTATGGAGCGCATATAGTCAAAGAGCTTGTCAAACTCATCAACACCCGCAATGAAATCAGCCTCTTTTACGATGTCAGAGAGATCTTCGTTCTTATATCTTTCAGCCAAACACCCCACAAGGGCGATCTTTGCTCCGTTTTTCACTGTCCTCCTCGTTTCAAAGAGGGTTTGCAAGGTTTCAACGGTTGCTTCGGTTATAAAACCGCATGAATTGATTATAACAAGATCTGCTTCCTCAAGGGAAACGGTCAACTCCGCCTGTTTTGGCAGACTTCCCGCAAAGTGCTCCAGATCCACCTGATTTTTAGGACAGCCCAGGCTAATCAACCCGATCTTCATCTATGCTTCCAGACCGTGATTTTTCAACCATTTTATGGTTACGGAATACGGATCGCCCTGTGTTTTAAGGAGTTCACGAAATCTATCCGGGGTGAAACAGGAGTTTACAAGACGGTCTTTCAATAACCCCAAAGCAGCGTGATAGAGCCGCGCAAAATGCTTGTCTTCGTTATCGGAGTAGTTTGAATGAAGGGCTATCCCTTCCGCCAGCTCTTCAATCCCGCTCTTTTTTAAAGCTATGGTCTTTACCACCGGAGGCATCCACACCCTTTTGGCGCCGAGTTCCAACATAGTTTTAAGGTCTCTCGCCGTCCGATCCGCCCCGTCGCGATCGGCTTTATTTACAACGAATATATCAGCGACTTCCAATATTCCTGCCTTAATGGCCTGGATATCATCGCCCGCTCCGGGCATAACAACAACGATACAGGTGTCCGCAAGAGAAGATATATCCACCTCGTCCTGCCCGACACCGACTGTTTCTATTATGATTATATCTTTTCCCATAGCGTCAAAGATTGCCGCTATATCCATGGCGGAAACGGAAAGTCCTCCCAAATGTCCCCTGGTGGCAACACTGCGGATAAAGACGCCCTCGTCGTTCGCGTGGGTTGCCATCCTTATTCTGTCGCCCAATATCGCCCCTCCGCTGAACGGACTGGAGGGATCTACCGCCGCAACTCCCACCGATTTTCCAAGTGAGCGATAGTGGGTTATCAGAGCATCCGTAAGGGTGGATTTGCCGGAACCGGGCGCTCCGGTAATCCCAATAATGCGGGCATGGCCTGTATGCGCCCAGATCTTTACCATCTCCTGTATATAATCTCCGGTGCGGTCGTCCGCAATACGCATAAGGCGGGCGGCCGCCCTGACTTCACCGGCTATTGCTCTGTCGGCAAGGCTCATCTGTTTGGTGATTATCAGTGAATTTTAGCGGTGATCTTTTCGTTGACGAATTTAATCACGTCTTCTGTGGAGGTGCCGGGGGTAAATATGATTGCAACCCCTGATTCTAAAAGGAAAGGGATATCTTCATCGGGGATAACCCCGCCGCCGAAAACCACAATGTCCGATGCGCCTTTTTCCTTTAAAAGTCCGGTTATGGCGGGGAATACGGTATTATGAGCTCCTGAAAGGATACTTATGCCTATCGCATCCACATCCTCTTGAATGGCGGTATTCACAATAGCCTCCGGAGTCTGCCTAAGCCCTGTATAAATAACCTCAAAACCGGCATCCCTTAGGGAGCGTGCTACAACTTTAGCCCCCCTGTCGTGCCCGTCCAGACCGGGCTTTGCAATTAATATCCTGACTTTCCCCATAAATCACCTCAAATGCGCCACTATGGTTTCTCCGGCATAGACTTTAGTTCCGAGGCTTACATTAACTCTCGCGTCTTTAGGGAGATAGAGATCCACCCTGGAGGAAAACTTAATCATCCCAAGCCTTTCGCCCCTGCCGCGCTTATCGCCCGCTTCAACGTAGGAAACGGTTCGCCTTGCAATCAACCCCGCCACCTGAACGGCAATTATCTTTCCGTAGGCGGTGGATATATGTATCTCATTGCGTTCATTGGAGAGAGAAGCCTTTGCGCCGTCGGCAGGAGCAAACCCGCCCGGAATGTGGCGAACCTCCGTCACATTGCCTCCAAAGGGGAAACGGTTAATATGGACGCTGAAAAGGTTCATAAATATCCCGATTTTAAGAAATTCCTCACCTTGAAAAACCGCAGGGGTGATCTCCACAACTCTGCCATCCGCAGGGGACACCGCCCCAAAAGGATCGTCCGGAGCAATCCTTTTCGGATCCCTGAAAAATATCACCATAAGCAGAAGAAAGAAAAAGGCAAGGATCGCCGTGACGGTTTTGGGCAGAATAAGCACAAGGAGAAATATAAGCGCAAAAATTATAATAAAAGGATAACCCTCTTTAGCTATCATCGTGTCGCCTCCAAAATCTTTTAACAATAATACAGGAAAAATCGGGAAATTGATAGTACAAGATAAAGGGGAATTGGAATCCTCTTTTACAACACTGATATAAAAAATCTTGTATAAAACAGATGTTTATGCTAAATCTCCCTATGAAAAACGCTTATTTTGCCGACTATCTTTTTTATAACTCCAACTTAAAGCAGGGTGTATGGTTTTTAGTTGAAGACGGAATTACAGCCGGATATTCTAAAAACCCCCCTTCGGATGATTATCAAAAAACCGTATTT
>JAITJJ010000035.1 GCA_031278965.1 Deferribacteraceae bacterium | reverse complement strand
CAACTTCTTATTTTTTGCGTCCGTCTCCGCAATTTTCGTAAAAGTATCACTCTGAATATATGGAGTCAGGCGGTCAAGATCCGGAACCCTGAAGTTTGTATCCGTATAGTTGTAAAGAGCGTTTGTCCCCAATACCACTTGAACCGGGGTATTGGCATCTTGAGAGGTTTTTAACGCCATAGGGAAAAGCTCTAAAAGCGAGGCGGGCTCGCGGCAGAAGAATACCGGAATGGAAAAGAAAGCAGGCAGTTCCAATGTAACAAAAATACATATCCCCCGCGTGGGTCTGGGGTTTATTAACGGAGGGAGGGATCGGAAAAAACCGGCGGCTTTGTTGCCCACCACGGCGCTTCCTATCAGATAGTCCACCGCCTCACGATTTGAACATAGAAGAGAACCGGCAACTTTCAGCGGAAAAGATTTCTCCGCATAGACGCAGGAGAACTGCAGGTTACTGATATACTCTTCAAGCGCTTCCTTAGTGTTAATCATTCCGACCTTTTAATACCTTTGATGAATTTTTACAAGCGATTATTCAAAACCGACAAGGAAATATGCGTCCTTTTCGCCAGACTCTGCATCCGCACGGTATAGTATTGGAAAAGTAGCGCCTATCCTGTCTTTCAAGTATTCGGCATATTCCGGAGCGCATCGGATAGAAAGGGGGGTTTGATTTATAACAAACCTGCAGATACCCGCATTTGCATCTATCCCCTGAAGGGTGGCGCTTGCTGATATATCTTGGGAGAGTGCCCCGTCGTCTTCAGAATAGGGATCGGCGGATTCGTAGATATGCGCCGTGGAACGCATAAAGATCCCTGAGCGCAACTGTTCATTTGCGGAGAGAATCCATTTATTCCCTTGATTTTTATGCCTTGTAAGCTCAAATGTTATTTTTACGGTCTTTTTAGGTCCTGCCGGATCCTTGAGCATATCCAGAAGCATATTGTTCAGCTCGTCTTCAGAATATTCGCCCAATCTCTTCTTATCCGCGGCGGCTTTTCGGCTTATTGCATTTATATACTCCGCCATAATCAACCCCAGATCCAGCGCGGTAATAGTTACCCCCACGCTTGCCCGATCGTTTTCAATAGCCTCTATGATTGGTTTTTCGTAAGTTAAGCTCTTGAAATAGAGTTGCAGAAAAAAGGTTTCATCTCCTTCTACGCCGGAAAATAAGGAGGCATCAATATATTCCTCCGCGCCTTTCAGATCCCCTTTCTGAAGGGCATCCAAAAAGCCTGTCACGCTCGCGTCCGGTTTCTCTCTGCTGCACGCCGCCAGCAACAAACCGAATACAACAGCAATCAACAACCCCCGTCTTGAACTCAGTTTCATTGTTCCTCCAATCCTAAAGCCTTATTGCTGGTTAAGATATAGTTTGCGGTAAATCTCAGAATTTTCAAGCAGTTCATCATGTTTGCCCAACTGAGAGATAGCCCCGTTATCCAACACAACTATCATATCAGAATTAATTACAGTTGACAATCTATGAGCTATGACAAAAGATGTTCTCCCTTTAAGCAAATTTTCAAGGGCTTTTTGAACTTCCCGTTCAGATTCCGTATCAAGGGAACTTGTGGCTTCATCTAATATCAAGAGGGGGGAATTTTTAAAAAGCGCCCTCGCTATGGTTAGTCTCTGCTTCTGCCCCCCCGACAGGAGAACACCCCGCTCCCCTATAACGGTGTCATAGCCGTTTGGCAGCTGCATGATAAAATCGTGGGCATACGCCGCTTTGCACGCCTCCATAACGCTTTCAAAATCTTGCGTTTCAGAGCTATAGGCAACATTTGCCGCGACGGTATCGTTAAAGAGGAAAGGGTCTTGCGAAACATAGGCGATATTCTCCCTTAACGAGTGAACCTTATAATCTTTTATATTCATGCCGCCTATAAGGATCTCCCCCTCTGTTACTTCATAAAATCTTGGGATAAGATTTGCAAGGGTGCTCTTCCCTGCGCCGGAGTGCCCCACAAAAGCTGCATTGTAACCGCTCGGTATCTTTAGGTTAATATCTTTTAAAACATCTTTTCCGTCGGGGGAATATCTGAAAGTCAGACTGCGGAACTCCACGTCTTTTCCTCTGGCGTCGCAGATTAAAGCGCCCGGTTTATCTTGTATATCATTTTTTTCTTCAAAGATTTCAAAGACCCTCTCCGCCGCCGCCATTGCCTGCTGTATTGTGCTGTTGGCATTGCCCAGCCTTTTGGCGGGTTCATACAGCATTATCACTGCCGCGAGGAATGAAAAAAAATCGCCGGTAGTGCTTGAACCTGATATAACCGAAAACCCGCCGTAGGCGACTATGCCTGCTATCCCAATGGAGCTGACGGTTTCCATCATAGGCGATACCGCTTCGGATGCAATAGTCGCTTTAAGGGCAATTTTAACGACCTCGGCATTGGTTTTTGCGAATTTTTCCGCCTCTTTCTTTTCCTGTGCGAACGCTTTTACCACCCGAATCCCCGAAAAAGTTTCCTGCAAAACTGTGGTTAGCATCCCGAGTTCCACCTGAATCTTCTTTGAATACTTGCGTATACGGCGGCTTAAAATGATAAAAGGGTGAAAAAAGATCGGATATACGAGAACAGTTATAAGCGCCATCTTGGGGTTCAGGTAAAAAACAAAGCCCACAAGCCCCACCACAGAGAGCACATCCCTAACCACGGAAACAATCGTGGGAACAGAAGTTTGCAGCATGCTGACATCGTTTGTGTTGCGGCTCATCAGAGTTCCGGTGGAATTGGTGTTAAAATAACTGATGGGAAGCGAGAGTATTTTCACAAAAAGATCGTCGCGAAAGCGCTGAACAACCTTCTGCCCCATATATCTCAATGTATAGTTTAAGCCGAACCGCAGAGAACCTTTGGTGAAATATAATATTATTATAACAAACGGAAGGATTTTAAGCATAGTCTTGTTTTTTTCAATAAAAATTCCGTCAAGCACCGGCTTCACAATATATGCGAGGGCGGCGTCCGTGCTTGCGGCAAGCACGGACATGACGAGAGAAACAGAGATTAACAGCTTAAACGGAGTAAAATAACTCCAAAGTTTTTTGTAAATTAGGTTCTCCAAGCAAAAGAATACAAGCGGGGATTTTACACTTTTCCTCACAAAATTTCAAGGAATTGTTTTTTTTATCTTGGGATATACCCCAGAGATCGTGATCGTCCATTGAAGTTAAAGTTATTTTCCCTAGCAGAGTGGAGAGAGATAAAGCAGAAGTCGATAAGGTAGTGTTTGTTCGGTGGTATATTCTTTATAAAGAAAAAAGAGAAAGTGCGATATGCTTTGTCAACATTTTCTAAAAACTGCTTGTAAAAGTTTATAAGATCATTTAATTTCTTTTTATGGCTAAATTGAGAATTCTGGAAAGGGTTAAGTACTTCTGTCAATTGGTTTATCTGCCAAGGGTTCAATATTTTATACTCGGTGTTATTGTGTTCAACGCTCTAATTTTAGGTATGGAGACCTCAATAATCATTAACGCATCCGTTGGGTATTATCTGCATATACTTGATATGATATGCCTGGGAATATTCATAGTTGAAATTCTGATGAAACTCGTAAGCGAACGCTTTTCTTTCTTTAGGTCAGGGTGGAATATATTTGATTTTTTAGTTGTAGCCATATCTCTCTTTCCGAATACCGGCACAGTATCTATTCTGCGGGCTTTAAGGATTTTTAGGGTTTTGCGTCTGGTTACGCGGCTTCCGAAACTTAAAGTAATAGTTGAATCTGTTCTCTATTCTCTGCCGAGTATAGGCTGGATCTCCCTGTTGCTCCTTATAATATTTTATATCTTTTCTGTACTTGTAACCACCCTTTTCGGCACCTCATTTGAAGCATGGTTCGGCTCCATAGGCGCTTCGTTTTATACCCTCTTTCAAATACTTACCCTTGAAAGTTGGTCTATGGGGATCGTGCGACCTGTTATGCAAGAGTTTCCATACGCGTATCTGATATTTATTCCGTTTATATTGATAACCTCTTTTATAGTTCTGAATGTCTTTATAGGGGTTATAGTGAACTCTATGAGTGAGATTACGGTTTCCGCCAAAGCTAAAATTAAACAGAACGATAAGAACAATAAACCCGATGGAATTAAAGAGCTTGAAAAAGAGGTTGCTGTTCTTAAAGAACAGCTAACAAAAGTAGAGGACATTCTTAAAAAACTAGATTCTTGGAGTTTATAGCTGAGGCGCTCTTTCCAAGCACTTTAAGTATTTATTTTTTACCCTTTACAAACAAGTATTGATTTATGTTAAATGGTGATTATATTCAAAAAGTTTAACTTTCTATTTTACCTTTTACGCTTTTTCAAAGGTCTGGTTTAATTTATCTCCGCCAGAACAATTTCGGAGTAACTTGAAGTGCGGAAGGGGAAGCCCCAAGTTCCCAAACCGCAGCTGACGATTAAGTTATACCCTTTTAGATCAAACGTCCACCGCCCCCAAGCCTTGGGATACCCGAATCTTAAAAAGAGGTTGACAGGGAACACCTGCCCGTTGTGGGTATGCCCTGAAAGTTCCAGAAAAACATTATGACGGATGGATTCCAGAACATCCTTTGTGCGGTGGGCAAACAGGAGAACAGGATACCCTTTGGTATTATTGGACAAGATTGAATCAAGGGTTTCTCTGGGCTGCAAGGAAAAATCTCTGCGGAAGCGGTAATCCTGCCTCCCGACAACGGTTATTCCTAAATCATCTATATCCACAGCTTGATCAAATAAAACGTGCATCCCTGACTTGGAGAAGTAAAAAATTGCCTGAAGCGTATCCCCGCCGTAATGCTCATGGTTGCCGAGCACGGCATATACACCGTAGCGGGCTTCCAGTTTATTGAACACATTGACCAGATCCTTGTCAACATACGGAGTAATCTTTGAATCGATGATATCCCCTGTCAGCACCACAATATCCGGTTCAAGGGAATTTATCTTATCCACAACTTTAACAAGGCGGCTTCTGCTTGTATAATTTGTTATATGGAGATCGGATATTTGCACTATCCGCAATTTTTCCCCATTGGCTATACGCGGATCCGTCAGCCGGTATTCGCTTACAAACGGATGCCACGCGAGAAAAAACCCAACTGCCGTTTGAATTGCCGTTAGGATAAGAACAACCTTTCCCACAAGGTAGAGGTTTCCCATAATCGCCTTATAAAAACCTTTAAGCGGCGGGATAAGTTTAACTATGAATATAAAGAAATCAACAGCAATTACGGTTAAAAGAGTGAATACATAGATGCCGAAAAGAAGAGCAAGTATATAGTTTATAAGCCAAGGCAGTTCAACTTTGTGATACATGGCAACTATGCGCGCCATCCAATGAGACTGTGAAAATAAGAATATCAATCCCCAGAAGAGATACTTGTTTCTTATTATGTGCCCGAACATCCCTTTAAAATTTACGCCCAATATCAGAAAAGCGATGATATTTGTAACAGAAAGAAAAAGAAAAAAACGCATAGAAAAACCTATTTGTCAGCCCACAAATAAAAATTGGGATATAACCCTAATTATCTTTAGTTCTGTTTCGGAAAACTTCTTAAAAGAGTGCCTTACAAAGAGCCCCGCTATGGTGGAGCCGTCTTTTAAACTTACGGTATAAGCGGCAAAATTTCCTATGGAACAGAAGCCGGTGGGCACATCCGCCGTATTCGCATCCGCCAGGAGAGGGATCACCTCAAGAAATACCTCTTTACCCTTTTCGGAATTCAAACCGCAGGTTTCTATGGAATAGCCGTCCTCCCGCTGTTTCCAGAGGATCAGATCGTCCGCGTCAAGAATATCCGCCGCGCAGGAGAGAGAGCGTGATCTTTCTTCACTGATAAAGGCTACAAGTTTATCAAGTTGATTCGTCACCTTTGCAAGTTCATCGTTTTTTTCGGCAATCTCTATATCTTTCAGATAAATAAGGTATTTATCCGCGCCTGCCTTCCCCTTTTCTTCATTGGAAAAAGCGGCGGTTATGTCTTGCTTTAGGGATGAAACATAGCCCCTTATCTTACCTTTTACATTTTCGTCAATTGCGTTATTTTCCATATTATTCACCTCAATCTTGCGTTAAATTCAGCCGCTGCCCTGCTTTCAACCTCATACAGCAGAGGATTTATCTCTTCATCCGTAAGAGTTTTATCAAGCGATGAAAAGAATATGCGGTAAGTCAGGCTCTTCTCTTTTTGGGGATCCACCACTTCCCCGCTGTAAATATCAAAAAGCGCCGCATTCTGTATTAAGGGGGATGTTGCGAGTATAAGCGCTCTTAAGGTTTCAGCCTGCAGATGCTTGTCCACAACCAGAGATATATCTTTGTAAACCGATGGAAATCTGGAAAACCGGCTGTATCGGAGTTTGCGCTTTTCAGCGGAAACGAGCCCGGAAAGATCAAGCTCCGCAATATATATATCCGATCTGATATCAAGCTGTTCCGCAATATTAAGGTGCAACGCCCCGATAAAACCGACTCTGTCGTTATCTAAAAAGACCTCTGCGGATTTGCCGGGATGAAGGAAGTTCAAGCCCGCCGCAAGATAACGGGCGGAAAGTCCAAGTTTTGCAAATATATTGTTGCAAATCCCTTTAAGATAATAAAAATTATCGTATTTATCCGCCGCCGCCCAACTTAAAGGGGTAAAATCCCCGATAAGTCCAAAAGCGATATGGATGGGTTCCAAGCGCAAATCATCTTTTTTCTGAAAAACAGAAGATATTTCAAATAGTTTAACAGAGCGTTCCCCTTGATTCCAGTTATATTCCAGAGATCTAACAAGAGACGGGAAAATATTCGGCCTTAGAGCGTTCATATCGGCGGAAATCGGATTTACAAGGTAAATAAGGTTATCTATACTGCCGAAACCTGCAAGGTAGGCGTCCGAGAGAAAAGAATAATTTATGCACTCGCTGAAACCGGAAGCTATCATCAATTCCCTTAACATTTCCTGATAATTTAACCCTTGCGGCTCTCCGGAGGGAGAAAGGGGGGG
>JAITJJ010000120.1 GCA_031278965.1 Deferribacteraceae bacterium | reverse complement strand
CTGAGAAGCGAAACCGTCCTTTTTCCTCCGGTAGTTTGCCCCTTCATTTAGGGTGCGCTTTTGCTGCAGTTCTCTCTGTATTGGGGCTGTTATCAGCTCTCCTTGTCAACCCGATCTTTTTTATTTGTGGGCTAAGTTATCTGGTTCTGACACTTTTATACTCAAATTTCTTTAAACAACTGCTTCTGGCGGATATAGTTGTTCTGACAACTCTTTACACCCTTCGTATTGCCGCGGGGGTAGCTGCGATAAATTTTAGCATCTCCCTATGGATAATCTGTTTTTCCTTTTTCACCTTTGTGGCGCTCTCCGTCATAAAACGTATCTCCGAGTTGCGCCGGCTAGATACTCGTAGCAAAAGGAGGGCATATCTCCCCCATGATATCCGCACTCTCACACCTATGGCTGCCGGAAGTATATGCAGCGCTGTTCTGACCCTAATGCTCTACGCGGGGGATGAAAATTCAGTTGTTTACTATAAAGAGCCGGCTCTCCTCCTCCTTTTATGCCCGCTTCTCTTTTTTTTATTCACAAGATTGCTTTTGCTTGCGGAGCGCGGAAAAATGAATTATGATCCTGTGAAATTTGTGCTTCACGATAAACTGAGTTATTTGTTGGGCGGTTTAGGCTTTTTAATATATCTCGCCGCTTCCGCAGGGGTTTTTAAATGCTTATGAAAATTCTTTATGATACTTCTTCGGCAATCACGTGGAGCCTCTTTCAAGAGATTAAAACATCCGCTGATGATGCGGACGCTGTTTTACCCTGCGCCCGCTTTGTTGACGCACAAGCAAAAAACTTGTTGGATTATATCCGCCCCGCCTTTTTAATCCTTGCCATTGCAATAAATTTTCTCAGCTTGCTGACGGAACGGGGGCTTTTCTGCCGCATACACCCGGATGCCCGCAAACGCGTAATTTCCCGTTGGAACAAGATTCCCGGCCCCGGACGCGATTTCATATTTTTCTATAAAACCCTTACCGCATTTTATATCTTCTCCAATATTGAAAGAGAAGGGCGACTGAATGAATATTGAAAAAGAGTTTTTTGCAAGCGCCGCCTACGACTTTGATCTATATGAAAATATTGTGGTCGGCAGCGGCCCAGGAGGCAGCCTTGCCGCCTGTATGCTGGCGGAAGCAGGCAGAGATGTTATGATATTGGAAGAGGGGATATATCACTCAAAAGATAAGATCCCGCCGTTTTCTGTTGATGAAATGCAATACCAATACCGCAACGGCGGAGTAACAATGGCTTTCGGCAAGCCGAGAGTGCAGTATGTGGAGGCAATCACTCTGGGAGGCGGGAGCGAGATAAACAGCGGGCTCTATCACCGTCTGCCGGAAGAGGTATGTGAGCGGTGGAAAAAAGACTATAGGTTGGCAAGCCTTTCGTATAAAGATATAATAAAATTTGCTTCTCAGATAGAGAAAGATATCTGCGTATCCAAACTCCCTTGCCCGCCGCCCGTTGCGTCCTGTTTGCTTGCCGAGGGTTCGGAAGCTCTCGGTTGGAAGTGCCTTGAGGTTCCCCGCTGGCATAGGTATGATGTGGCACAGCCCTCAGGCGAAAGACAAACTATGACGAAAACCTATCTTCCCAGGGCTCTGAAAGCCGGAGCTAAACTTGCCTCCGGCGTGCGGGTGACGAAAATAAAACGTGAAAAAAATTTCTGGGTTGCGGAAGGAGTGCGTATATGCTTGGAAGAAGGCAAACCGTATAATATAGCGTTGCGCTGCCGAAATCTTTTTTTGGCGGCAGGCGCCGTTCAAACCCCTGCACTTCTTGCACAATCAGGGTTTAAGGGAAAGTTTGGGCATGCTCTCCACATGCACCCCACAATAAAAGTAGTTGCCCTATTTCCGGAAGAGATGAACAGCATTGATATGGGGGTGCCTGTCCACCAAGTCAAAGAGTTTGAAGGTATCAGTTTCGGGTGCTCCATAAGCAACCCGCATTATTTGTCGGTTTCTATGCTTAATCAACCGCAGGGGCTAGACATTGTGCGCAACTGTTGGAAACAGATGGCGATTTATTATGCGATGATTACGCCGGAAGGGAGGGGGCGGGTTCGCTCTCTTCCACATTTTTCAAATCCGCTGGTGACGTGTTCTCTAACCCGCAGGGATATGATACTGCTTTCGGCGGCTCTGAAGAACCTCTCCAAACTTCTCTTTGCGGCGGGTGCAACAGCCCTTTATCCAACAATCACTGGCTTAAATCCGTTTAATAAAATTGATGATCTTTCCTCTCTCCCCAACGCTTTGCCGCCCTCAAAATCATCTTTAATGACAATACACCTGACATCTGCTATGGCGATGGCAGGAGATTCCGCTCTGGGGCCGGTGGATGAATGGGGGAAATTATATGCAGCGGAAGATATTTATATCTCGGATGCAGGTATTCTGCCGACAGCACCCGGAGTAAATCCGCAGGGAACGCTTCTTGCCCTTGTGCGGAGAAATATGGAACATTTTCTTAATAAAGCGAGGTTGAAATGAGTGATTTGGTTCTGATTACGGGAGCCGCAGGGTGGCTGGGGCGGGGTCTTGTCAACGGAGTAGTAAACGGAATCCCAGGTGCCATACCCCGTTCCAAAAAAAAGCCCTCTGTCCGCTGCCTTTTACTTCCCAATGAAAACGCTGATGATCTGGTAAAAATATCCTCTGACGTAAAGATATGCCGCGGAGATATTACAGACAGGGAAACGCTTAAAGAGTTTTTCCAAGACGCTAAAAACGCTGTTGTATACCACTGTGCGGGGATAATTCATCCAAAAAAAGTTTCGCAATTTAAAAAAATAAACACCAATGGTGCGGTAAATATTTGGGAAGAAGCCGAAAGTGCAAAGGTAAAACGTATTGTGATAATGTCGTCCAACTCTCCGATCGGGTGCAACCCCCACCCCGACCACCTCTTTGATGAAAATTCCCCGTATAATCCGTATATGGGTTACGGCAAATCCAAAATGTTGATGGAGCTTTCAATAAAAGAGCGGATAACAAAAGGAAGCGGTTTGGAAACAGTCATCATCAGGGCGCCATGGTTCTACGGACCGTTCCAGCCCCCCAGACAAACGGAGTTTTTTTGCATGATCCGAGATGGGAAGGCGCCTACTTTGGGCAAAGGGATAAGCCGCCGCTCCATGAGCTATATTGATAACTTGGCTCAGGGGATGATATTGGCGGCAAAGGCGGAAAACGCCGTGGGCGGGATATATTGGATTGCAGACCGCCGCCCTTACGAGATGCGGGAAATAGTGGACACAATTGAAGAGGTTATGGAAAAGGACTTTAATATCCCGTGCCGTCATAAGAGAATGAAACTCCCTTCCGTTGCGGCGGATGTTGCGCGCCTTATGGATTTCTGTATGCAAAAGGCTGGAGTGTATCATCAAAAGATTCATGTGCTTTCCGAGATGAACCAGAGTATTGCATGTTCTGTGGAAAAAGCTGTTCGGGAGTTGGGGTATAACCCGCAGATTGATCTGAGGGAAGGGATGAGAAGAAGTATAGAATGGCTTATGCAGCAGCCGGAGGAACGGAAAAAACTGATAAAATAACGGTTTAAACTTTATTTGGAAAGCATCTTAACTAAATTTAATATTCCCTGTTTTATTGTTGATCTATGCGGGCTGGCATGCCCTTCAGTCATTTTTTTTGCTTCTTCAGGGTTGTTTATAAACCAATCATAACTCTCTCTGAACATTAAATCGTTAGAATATTTTGGCTTCCAACCAAGCTCAAGCAAAGGCGATACATCAAAATAAAAAGGTTTATGATATGTTAGATAGTGCCAAGGGGCAAGGGGGCTTAATGATACTTTATCCAAAAGCTGCAGGCAGGCAATGCTGAGTTTTGCAGGCAACGATTTAACTTTGGAAGTTGAACCCGCATATACAATAAGATTTTCCAAAGCTTCCCGCAAAGTCCCAAAATCCTTTGCGCCGGCATTGAATACCCCTGTTTTCCCTTTTTGCATGGCTAACATATAAGCATCCATGAAGTCTTGAGCATGCAGGAATTGATAGGGCTGATTCCCGTTGCCAATAACATATATATTATAGTTAGTGCTTATCCAATCAAACAATATCTGAAATATCCCCAGCCGCCTAAGCCCAAGCATTGTTCTGGGACGTATGACCAATAACGGCAAATTGGACTGCTTGCAGACATCTATAACGGCCATTTCCCCGTCCATCTTTGCTCGTCCGTAGATTTCCACCGGACTGTAAGGAGTTTTATCTGTAATAGGACATTGGGAGTTACCAAAAAGGGCGCTGGAACTCATATGAATAAAGTAAGAAACCCCTGCATTGACAGCCTCTTTGGCGACTATCCTTGAGCCGTCCACATTGACTTCCCGAAATTTATTTCCTGATTTTGTCAAAGGGACTAGTGCCGCATTGTGATGAACAACATCCACGCCTTTCATAGCTTTGGCGACTGCTTCCGAATCTCTGACATCCGCCTCTATGTATTCAATATCAGCAGGTTGAGTATAATCCCGCCATGTATCCAATACGCGAACTTTTTCTCCAGATTCCAAAAGACTTAACGCTATAAGATTCCCCAAAAAACCGCTTCCGCCAGTCACCAAATGCACCATGAGCATACTCCGTTATTTGTATAATTTCATTGTTGTCGCTTTTAAACCTACGTTTAAAATGATCACTTTTTCCGAACCGGATATTGAAAAAGAGCTTGCGTAAAAAAAGATTGAAGGTATAGTAAGCAGAAGTTTTTTTAGCTTTCTGGGAAGAGAGAGAAATTTGTAACATACGGGCGATTTAGGTGATCAGAAAAAACGTAGGTTTTAAAAGTGACGAGGAGATTAATATGGGACACAAAATAAAGAAAACCACGGAAGAAGTAAACCGTGGGCACTGTATATGTTAGCTCTGATTACCGGCGGTTCGGGATACTTTGGTTCTGTATTGGTTAAAAAACTTTTGGAGCGAGGCTATGTCTGCCGCATTTTTGATCTGAATGACGCGGACGATCGTCCTAAAGATGCGGAATTTATAAAAGGCGATATAAGGGATTATGAAGCCGTATTGCAAGCGTGCCGCGGAGCGGATGTTGTGCACCACAATGTTGCACAGGTTCCTTTGGCAAAGGATCATCACCTTTTCCAGTCGGTAAACATCGGCGGGACGGAGAACTTACTGAGAGCCTGCGGGCATAACGGAGTCGGCAAAGTTGTACACACGTCCTCAAGCGCCGTATTTGGTGTCCCAAGCGTTTTGCCCGTTACCGAGAATACCTTTCCCGCCCCTGCGGAGGCCTACGGCAGAGCAAAGTTTCAAGCGGAAGAGATATGCGGAGAGTATATAAAAAAAGGGCTTGATGTTAGTATAGTTCGCCCGCGCACAATTTTAGGGCATGGACGGCTTGGGATTTTTCAAATTCTTTTTGAATGGGTAAGCGAAGGGGCAAAGATTCCTGTCCTGGGAAAAGGCGATAATATCTATCAATTTGTGCACAGTGATGATCTGGCTGAGGTTTGCATTAGGGCGGGGGAGCGCGCCGGAGCATCCTTTTACAACTCCGGCGCCGTTGAATACGGCACTATGAGAGAGCTTTTACAGGGATTGTGCGACTATGCGGCTACCGGCGCAAAAGTCCGTTCTGTTCCGATGGGACTTGCCGTATTTGCCATGAAGATAACGGGGAAGCTAAGGCTCTCCCCTTTGAGCGATTATCATTGGCTGATGTATGGACGTTCCATGTATTTTGATAACTCTAAAATAAAAACTGAATTGGATTTCACTCCTCGCTATTCCAATAATCAGATGATATGCGAAAGCTACGATTGGTATTTAAAAAATAAAGAGAGCTTAACATATGCGGGACAGGGTGCAAGCGCTCATCGCTCCGCCCTGAAACAGGGGATATTGAAGCTGATAAAGCTGTTGCCGTGAAATTGTCTGAAAGTTATATCATTAATCACGCCGCTGGCGCTCCGAACTATCTCTCTGTCTGTCGTTCCCAATTTAGAAACCCTTCTGGAACTTTCCGAACTGCACTCCTCTCACGGCTTATCCTATATTCCATCCTAGACAAAGGAAAATATCCTGCCGACAGTGAAAATAGGGGAAGCATAAAAAATACTGATGCAGGGGGAGAACAATAATCTTGATACTGCCCTGTTTAGCAAATTTAGTAAATTTATATTATTATAGCTACTATATTAAATAAAAAAATAGGAGTTATTACTATAAAAGCTTTAATAGAATTAGTCCTTAGGATATCATCTTTTACTCAGAAAGAATTGGCATCAAAACTGAATGTATCTCCCACACAGATAACCAAATGGAAGCAGGGTGAGTACATGTCTTCCGAAGTTGAAAAGAAATTAAGGGAGTTCACAAATATCGGAGAAATGAATCCTGAGTTTGTTCTGATGTCAGATACAGTTGCTGAAGCCTTAAAATGGGATAAGCTCATACACTATTTAGCAGATGAGGCATTGGCTGAGGAAGAAACAGGGTATGACACTGTCCCATTGCTAGACGAGGAGGGTTTCTTAGGTTATGAGATATTTATTATTCTCACTAAAATGGGGATTTCTATTCCTAAAAAATTCCCGAAAGAGCTGGAATTGGACTACGAAGACGATGTATTTGAGTTAGTCGGAAAAAATCGGTTTGCTGATCTGATCTATAGAATATTTATATCACTTAATGATGTATGGGGCTTTTATGCTGCCTACGTTAATGAATTGATAAATAATGACGCTCTGGATCTGTGCGATACTCCCGCTGAAAATATTGAATTTTATTTAATGTATCTTGCCGCCTGTAAGGTTAATGTGGATGAGAAGTTTGCGCCGAATTTCTCCGAATTTAAGCGGTCAATATTAAAGGATTATAAAGATTGGCTAACAATCCTTAAAAATAAAACATTGAGCGCTGGTATTCCGTTGAGAGCGGAACTTCTTGATCTGGTATATCGTTCAAGCAATAAACTCGGGCACAATGCTGAGGCAGAAAGTCTTGGCTTCAATAGTACCAGAGTACACCCTGATATTTATATGAATGAACTTTTAACCGGAATGAGGTTAATCCACCAAGTATTGCCCTTAATAATGGAAAAACTGGGGATTTCTGTGAAATTGGATGAATCTGATTTTTATATTGACAGCGATTCCTCTGAAGAAGAGTAATCTTGCTGCAGTCACTATCCTTTCACTTGCATAAGTCATAATTTTGCCGTTCAGACCGTTATAAAGGGGGCTAAGCCCCCTCGCTATGATGCCGACTTTCAATTCCGTTTCCTCCCCGCCCAAATAGACTCAAGTTGACAAAAACCTTTTGTAAAGGTAGAATTCCCGCGATGGAAAGATACTTTTTAGAACCCGACATGCTCGCCTCAAAGCTCGATGGCTACCACCCCAGAGTTACCCAGATTGAGGCGGCGGAGCTTATCAATGACGCGTTTAAGAGTTTCACCAATATCGCCTTGGAAGCTCCCACGGGGAGCGGTAAAACTTTTTCTTACCTTATCCCATCCTTTTCGCAGGGGAAGCGGGTTATTATTTCCACGAAAACCAAACAGCTTATGTTTCAACTCCTTAAAAAAGATATTCCCATTGTGGAGCAGCTTTTTCCCCCTTTGCAGGTGGAGATGCTGAAGGGGCGCAAAAACTATGTTTGCCCTCATAGAATCCGCAAATATATATACTCCAGCACCTCTTACTACAGCGATGTTATTGATTGGTACCAGGCAAGCACCGAAGATGTGCTGGAAGTGCCCTCTTACATTGACCGAAAGACAGCGGATCTTATGAGCGCTTCAAGCTATCAATGCCTTCGCAATAAGTGCGAATACCTCTCCGTCTGCCCCTTTGAACTTGCCAGAAACCTTGCCAACAAAGCGGATATTGTGATAACCAACCACCACCTTCAGCTTGCGAATATGATAGTTGCTTTGGACAGTGAGAGAAAAGATATTTTATATAAAGCGGATCACATAATCTTTGATGAGGCGCACGCCCTTGTTGATATATTCCCGCTCTTTGCGGGGGCGGAGTTTAGAGTTCAAGGTGTTCTGAATATTTTTACCGCTTATAAAACCGCTATCCCACATAAGGAGTATAAAGAGTTTGAAACAAGCGCTGCTCTCCTCTGGAAACTTGTAACGGAAGGAAAAACCGCCTACGGGGATATTAGGGGTGGAGTGAGAGATTTTATGGACAGAGCCTCCCTTATGGCGGAGAGACTTAACGATGAGGATGTTTCAACAGAGCTTAACAATTGGATTGATGTTTTTAACGCCCTTGAAAGCGATAGGGAAGGTTTGCGCTATGCGGATATCCGTCAGAGCGATCTCTTTATCCGCTATATCCCCAAAGAGTTCGGCGAGGAGTTTATGGCGGGGCTTGAGAAAACCGCCCAATCAGCAGTATTTATAAGCGCAACCCTTGCTGCTCAAGGTTCTTTTGACTACTTTTTAAACTCCCTCAGCTTAAAAGAGAAGAAGATTAAAACCGCCATCCTCCCCAGGGTGTTCAATATGAGCAAACAGGCGCTTTTATTTGTACCCAAAAGGTGTTATGACAACGAAAAGAACTCCATAATGCTTGAGCTTATAAAAGGCGTAAGCGGTTCAGTCCTTGTGATATGCAACAGCATTGCAAGGATGGATGAGCTAATAGACTTTTTCCGCGTTAAACAGCACAAGAAAGAGGTTGTTTCCCAGAATGAAGGGAATTGGAAGGTATACACAGGCAAGGATAATATTATCCTCATCGGATGCGCAATCCTGCGGGAGGGGCTTGACCTTGCCGGCGGGGATTTTAGGGCGGTATTGATTGACAAGCTCCCTTTTGAGAACTTTCGCGAACCTTATTTTGTTTACCGATCTGAGTTGGTGGAAAAAGCAACCGGCAACTCTTTTATGAATTTCAGCCTCCCGCGGGCGGTTATCTATTTTAAGCAAGCGACAGGGCGGCTTATCCGACACGAGAGCGATAAAGGGATTTTGGCTGTGCTTGATACCCGCATAGCTGACAAATTTTATGGAAAGTATTTCTTAGATGTGTTAGATAATACAAGAAGAACGGTATCCATAAAAGAGGCGATAGAGTTTTGCGGATAGCCGCATAAGGAGCTGATTATGAACAAGTTGACGATTGATTACAACTTTGCCGTAAAGGAAAAGCTAAACGCCGGCATTACAAGCGAAGAGCTTGAATTCCAGAAGGGGAAGGCGCAAAAAGGGTTAGCTATCCTCACCGATATGGTGAAAAACGGAAGCGTGGGTTTTCCTGAACTCCCGAAACAGAAGTTAGACGAGATAAAAGCGATTGCCAAAGGGCAGGGGCATAAATACAACGATCTTGTGGTGATTGGGATAGGAGGCTCTGCCCTCGGTTTTGAAGCGGTTGTCAATGCGCTCCTCCCCAGCGGCTATAACAGCCTCTCCTTTGCGGATCGCCTCTCCTATCCAAGATATTGGCTACTTGATAACGCTGATCCGGGGATTGCATACAGTGTGCTTAAATACTGCAATCCGGAGGACACATACGTTATAGTAATATCCAAATCCGGATCCACCCTTGAGACCGCCATAAACTTCTCCCTTGTATATGAATGGCTTAAAGCCTCCGGGCACGATATGAAAAAACGCCTCTGTATAATTACTGACCCGTCAAAGGGTCCCCTAAGGGAATTTGCCAATATAAACGCCATACCGAATATCGCTCTCCCTTCTTCTATAGGCGGGCGCTTTTCTGTTTTATCCCCCGTGGGGCTTCTCCCTGCCGCCCTTTTGGGGGTGGATATCGAGAAGCTTCTGGCGGGTGCGGCAAGCGTTGTGGAAGGGGACTGGAGTAAGACGCTCACTCTTGCCGCCATATATATGCATTTTATGGGGAAACGTCCCATAAATGTATTGATGCCATACTCATCCCGCCTTGTGAAGTTTGCCGAATGGTATTGCCAGCTATGGGGTGAGAGTCTCGGCAAGCGTTATACGAATTCCGGCGGTGAAGTATATTTCGGAACCACTCCGCTAAGAACCTCCGGCGCCATTGATCAGCACTCTCAACTTCAACTCTTCAGGGAAGGGCCTGACGACAAATTTATTACCTTTATATCCCTCGCCCAACACTACCATGACCGGGCGGTGGAGAGCGCTGTTCACGATTCTTTCTCCTATATTGTGGGGCATAAGGTGGGAGAACTCCTTAATACGGAGCTCTCGGCGACGGAAGGGGCGCTTTTCACCTTGTCACGCCCGTCTGTCAGGCTTAATATTGAACAGCTTGACGCTTACTCGCTTGGTCAGCTTTTTATGCTCTTTCAATATATAACCGCTGTTATTGGGCTTGCAAACGATATAGACCCTTTCAACCAACCCGGTGTGGAAGAAGGGAAGGATTTTGCCTATGGGCTTATGGGGCGGCAAGGATTTGAACATAAAAGAGAAGAGTTTGAAAAGGTTTATGTCAAGTCGCCGGAATTTATTGTTTGATCCCCCTTTGGAGGGCATTTGGCTTTTATTAAAAGATAAAAATCTTGCGGTGGCTTTCTCTGGCGGAAAGGATTCTCTTGCTCTTCTGCACTACCTAAAAATCAACGGGCACATACTTAATGCCCGTATCCACGCCGTCCATATCAACCATATGCTGCGGGGGGAAGAGTCGGAGAGAGATGAAACTTTCTGCCGCAGATATTGCGAGGAAAATAGGATAGACTTTAAAACCCGAACCGTAAATGTCAGCGTCAGCCCTCTGATGAAGGAGCGGGGGGCGGAATACGCGGCAAGAAAGATGCGCTATGAGGCATTAAGGCAGGAGCGGGAGAACTCCGGCTATGACTATATATTAACTGCCCACACTATGGACGATAGACTGGAAACTTTTTTTACCGACCTCATTACGGGGGCGTCCGTATATACTTTAGGCGGGATTGAGGCGGTTAGCCCCGGCATATTGCGCCCTTTCCTCTCCGTTACTTCCGAGATGGTGAACGAGTTTCTTGATCTGCATAAACTTATCCCCATTTACGACACAACAAACGGCAATTTAAGCTATGTCCGCAATATGGTGCGCACCTATGCTCCGTTTCTGCAAAGTATGAAAGAGAGTGTTTTCAGAATCCAAGAGGAGTCCGCCCGTCTTTCTCTCTGGCTTTCGGAGCGCACGGCGCGCTCTGTGGAAAGCAGCGGGGATAATTTTGTGGAGATAAACCGCGCAGCGCTTGAAGAGATGTCGGACGCCGAGCAGGGCTATATCATCGGCAAATGGGTATCCCGGCTGTGCAGGGGGGGGAAGGTTCATTCAGGGGCTATTATAAAATCTCTGGAGGATACGGCTTCCCGCAGATTCTCACTCCCTATGGGGTATCAGGCGGAGGTGTCAGGGGAATCCGTCCGCATTTTCCCCGCGGAGTGGCTTAAGCCGTTCTATTATATAAAATATCCGGGGAGCTTGAGCGTTGAAGTGAAGGAGCGCGGGATTCTGGTTGAATTTCCTGAAGAGGTGAAAGAGAGGGAGCTTATAGTCAGAACGAGAGCAAAAGGGGACAGATTTCGCGGGAAAAAGTTAAAAAAACTCTTTTCAGATATCAAACTTCCTCTTATATTAAGGGATCGGGTGGTGGTGGTGGCAGCAAAAGACAATGAAATCTTATGGTCGGAACACCTTGCATCAGAGAGTGAGCTTGACATAAAAGTAAGAGTAAATAGGGAGAAATGAGCGAATCTGAATTAAAAGAATTAATAAGCGAAGAGAGAATTAAAGCCCGCATAAAAGAGATTGCCCAAGATATTAACGCCGATTACAGCGGTGAGAGCGTCCTGTTTGTG
>JAITJJ010000116.1 GCA_031278965.1 Deferribacteraceae bacterium | reverse complement strand
CGGTTCAAAACTGGGAGTATGGTAAAAGCACCCCTAGCATACCAATGATAATATAGCTAAATCATTCGATGTTTCGGAGGGCCGGCTTTTAACTGAGAACGGCAGTATGACTAAAGATGAAATTGTTGGGGAAAAAGCAAGAACTGTAATCAAAGGGAACTATATTTCTGTCCCTTACTATCACCATATTACTCCTCTTGCAGGAACGGGTGCAGATATTTTAGATTGTTCTCCAGATGGCACCTATTATCTCCCTCCAACTATGTTTAAGCTTAAAACCGCTGACGACATTGCAATTTTGTTTGCCAAGGGTGATAGTATGTACCTATATATAAAAGGAGGGGACGGCATTCTTGTAAACTTCAATGAAACGATGCTAAGTGTGGAAGCTACATACCTTATCCGTTGGCGTAATACGCTGCTGATAAAAGATATTCAGAAGATACCGAACGGGATGCGCCTTATCTCAAGGAACCCTGCCTATGAATCAATTATACTCACTGGGGAAACTGTTAATGAAGTCCGGATTGTTGGGCGTATTTTGGGTTCATTTTGCACATATTAGGCGCCTAAGTGACTGGATTTAAAGGAAAGAATGAATCTCTGGCTATTAAATATTGATGAATTTATGATCAAAATGAGATCAACTGTATTTTAGTTGGATTTGCCCCCGACAGGGGACGGAAACTTACCCTCCACAGCGTTGGTCGTTTCCAACTTCCTTTTTAAAACTAATCCCAGCAAGGGACGGAAACGGTCTGTATCTGGCTGTGAAGAAGCAGAAGAGGGCTTTATTTTTTACAACTTCCCCTATCATATGAAGAGTTTAAAAAATTCTGCTTCCGCTGTTTCCATTTATCTTTTCTTGATGGGAGATATGACTTGACGGGAGATCTTTTTTATTCTAGCTTATTATATTATATAACGCTAAAAAAGGAGCTAATGTGGCAGATAAGCTGACGCTGCAAGGCAAGATAAAGAAGAAGTCCATCAACCGCATATTCACCGGCAGATTTCTTTATGCTTGGTATACGGTTTTTGCGCTTGTGGTGCTTTCAATGTTAATAAATCTTTGGATACTCTCCTCTGTGGAAGAGTTCCGTTTGACTATTTATACCCCGGACGGCGAGCCGATAAGAACTCAGATCGTTTCTAAAAGTGATCTGGAAAAATTATCCGACCCGCGCAGAGCGGATTTCGTTTTAGAAAAAGGGATTGAGCCTTACAGAGCATGTCTGTTTAACATTTTTCGGTATAATTTATGTTGGAATCTGGTAAGAGGAGAGAATTCCTAAGCCAGCGCTATAAATGGGTGTATGAGGCGGCGGACGTTGGGAAGGTGACACGGCTTTCTAAAGCTCTCTCAATCCCCGCAGCCCTTGCGGAACTCCTTGTTAAGAGGGGAATCGGCGAACCCAATCTGGTTCGCACCTTTTTTGAAAACTCCCTTGCATCTACCCTTGACCCGTTCCTCATGAAGGATATGAAAAAAGGGGCGGAACGCCTTGCGGCGGCAGTTAAACGCAAAGAACCCATATGTATTTACGGCGACTATGACGTGGACGGGATCACCTCAACCTCTCTTATGTATCTGTTCTTAAGATCTCTTGGAATTACTGCCGAATATTATATCCCGAACCGCTTGGAGGAGGGTTACGGCTTAAATATTGATTCCATCAGAGAGATAGCCCAAAAGGGGATAAAACTCCTTGTAACTGTGGACTGCGGCATTTCGGCTTTTAAGGAAACCGCTGCCGCCGCTGAAGCCGGTATGGACGTTATAATCACTGATCACCACTTTGCGGGAGATGAAATTCCAGCGGCGTTAGCGGTGATAAACCCCATGCGCAAAGATGATCCGTATCCTTTTAAGATGCTTGCGGGGGTGGGCGTCGCCTTTAAACTCTGCTGCGCTGTCCGCCGTGTTTTAAGGGGCGATCCGGAGTTCAGAGGCGAGCTCCCCAACCTTAAACAGTTTTTAGATATAGTAGCCCTCGGCACTGTGGCGGACGTTATGCCTCTGCACGGTGAAAACAGGATTATGGTCGTGCACGGCTTAAAAATTTTAGCAACAGGGGCACGCGTTGGGATTGATGAGCTTAAAAAGGTTGCGGGGATTGACAACGTTCAATTTTCCTCCAATCACATCGCCTTTGCCCTTGCCCCCAGAATAAATGCGGTGGGGAGGCTGGGGGATTCATACCGCGGGGTGGATCTCTTAATCGCAAACGACAGGGAAGAGGCGGCGGCAATAGCAAGGGAGTTGAACCGGGAAAACCACTTTCGCCATGAGTTGGAAAATCAGATATTAAACGAAGTATTTGAAAGGATAGAAAGAGACTCCCTCGCTTCAAGGGGCGGTTTTGTGCTCTATTCTCCAAAGTGGCATCCCGGGGTGCTTGGAATAGTGGCAAGCCGGGTTGTGGAGAGATATTTTAAACCCGCCGTAATCCTTTCGGAGGATAACGGGGTGCTGAAAGGCTCCGCCCGCAGTATCCCCGCTTTCAACCTGTATGAAGCCCTGTCATCCATATCGGACATCTTTATCTCCTTCGGCGGGCACAAATATGCGGCGGGGGTCAAGCTGAAAGCGGAAAAAGGGAGGGAGTTTGCGGAACGCTTTGACGCCGCCGTCAAGAACGCTCTGAAGCAGGAGGATTTTTTTCCGGCGCTCTATGTGGATGCGGTGCTGCCGCCCCGCGAGATAAACAACAGCTTTATGGATGCCCTTATGAACCTTGAACCGTTTGGAGAAGCCAACCGTCAGCCGGTATTTATAACAAGCGGTGTCCGCAGATTGGGGAAAGTCGCCTTTGTGGGACGGGATGATCCCAAAAAACATGCAAAGTGTATTTTCCATAAAGACGGGATTGCCTTGGATGCCATAGGATATAATATGCGCTCTTATAAAGATATTCTAACCACTCACGACCGCTTTGATATTCTCTACTCCCTCACCTATAACACCTATAATAATATCCCCAAACCCCAGCTTGTTTTAAAGGATTTGCGGGTTTCCCCGTGAACAATTCCGCCGCGCCCGACAGGGTAATCCGCCTGATGGATATTATTGAGGAAGTTAGAAAGAACCGACCCGATGAGGATATGAACAGATTCAATTCCGCTTACGTCTATGCCGCGACAAAACATTTCGGGCAGCTCAGGCAGAGCGGCGAACCGTATATGGCGCACCCGCTCTGGGTAGCGTATATTCTTGCCTCCATGAATATGGATCAGGATTCCATAATAGCCGGGATGCTTCACGATACCCTGGAAGATACCGACGCCACAAGGGAAGAGGTTGAAAGGCTTTTCGGGAAAGACGTGGCGTTTCTGGTGGACAGCCTTACAAAGATTTCCAAGATTGAATTCAAGTCCAAAGAGGAGAAGCAGGCGGAAAATTTTCGCAAAATGCTTATCTCCATCCTGGAGGATATGAGGGTTATAATAATAAAGCTGGCCGACCGCCTTCACAATATGCGCACCATAGGGCATTTAAGGCGCGATAAGCAGGAAAGGATAGCGAAGGAAACGCTTGAAATATATGCGCCGTTTGCCCACCGCCTGGGGATTGCGTGGATCAAGTGGGAGCTTGAGGACCTTGCGTTTCAGGTGCTGCACCCCGATATTTATGACGATCTCAGGCAGAAGGTGGGGCTCAACCGTTCCGAGAGGGAGAATTATCTGGATAAGGTTCGCGGCGTGGTGGAAAATTTTCTCGCCGCCGAAGGGATTGAAGCAAATGTTGACGGCCGTCCGAAACATTTTTACAGCATATATTCCAAGATGGAAAAGAAGGGCGCCTCTTTTGATGAAATATACGACCTTCTGGCGCTGCGGGTGCTTGTGGACACGGTTTCCCACTGCTATGCCGCCCTTGGGGAGATTCATAGACACTTTATGCCGGTGCCGAACCGCCTGAAAGACTATATCGCCATGCCAAAGCCCAATATGTATCAGTCACTGCACACCACCGTTATAGGTTTAAACGGGCAGATGGTGGAATTTCAGATAAGAACATGGCAGATGCACCGGATAGCCGAGGAAGGGGTTGCGGCTCACTGGAAATATAAGGAGGGCACGCCTGTCAATCCAAAGGCGGATTCCCGCTTTGAATGGCTTAAGCAGCTGTTGGAGCTAAAGAATTCCGCCAATGAGATGGTGGAAACGTTAAAGGAAGACGTACTGCCCACCCAGATATATGTATTCACGCCCGGAGGAGATGTGATAGAGCTCCCTCTGGGTTCCACCCCGTTGGATTTCGCCTACGCCATACACTCGGAGGTCGGCGGCAAATATGTCGGGGCGAAGGTGAACGGTCGGATGGTTCATATAAAGTATGAACTGCAGAACGGCGAGAAAGTCCAGATTCTCACAAGCCCCACTCAAGAGCCCAGAAAGGCTTGGCTAAGCAATGTAAAAACTTCAAGGGCAAAATCCCGCATAAAAGGGTTTCTCCGCAAGAAAGAGAGCGACAAAGCTCTGGCGAAAGGCACGGATCTATTGGAAAAAGAGTTTAAACTGCGGGGTTCTTCTTTAAGGGAGATAGTGGAAGAGCCCGCCAAACTTAAAAAGATTTTAGAAAAGTTTAGCCTGAAAGACGCGGAGGATTTTATACTCTTTGTGGGCTTCGGGAGGCTGACCGCCAATAAAGCGGCAAACGTGCTCTTCCCCGATTTTAAGAGTACCGAAAGACGCATAGCGCCGCACAAAAAAGCCGAATCAAAGGAAACCCCTTTTCTGGTGGACGGGATAGACAATATGATGATAAAGGTTGCCCGCTGCTGCAACCCTTTGCCGGGCGAGGATGTGGTGGGGTATATCTCTTCCGGGCACGGGATAGTCGTTCATCGGCAGGATTGCGTTAACGTAAAAAATACCGTCAATTATGAGAGGCTTATCCCGATAACTTGGAAAGAGGGGAGCAAAGTTCCGGTAAATATATTGGCAAACACTGTCAGCAGAACCGGTTTAATACACGACATCACAGAGGTCACCACGGAATTAAAGCTGAACATCGCGGGATATACCGCCGCCGTGGTGGGGAAAGGGCGGTCTGAACAGCGTTTCAGCGTGGAAATCCCCGACAAGCCGCTCCTTGATGAGCTAATCAGACGCCTTTCATTGGTGGACGGAATTTTATCCGTAAAGGTAATATGAAAGTTTTTTAGCGCAGCGGCGAAAAATTCCCTTCCGTGAAGGGGGGTTGCTCCCTGTCAAGCAAGGTTTTAACTTCTTCTTCCGACAATTTTCTCAGCTCCCCCTCCTTTAAACCGCTGATGGTGATCCCCCCTACCCGCACACGGATTAGTCTCTCAACGTTTGCCCCCGCCGCCTTGAACATCCGCCGTATCTGGCGTTTTTTCCCTTCAACAAGGGTGACCGAGTAGCGCTTTGCCCCGCTCTGCTCTATCCTGCACGGGAGGAGCGCGCACTCCCCTAACTTCCACCCGTTTTTTAACCTGTTAAGCCAAGCCTTGCCCAACTCTTTGTCGGTTGTAACGTCATACTCTTTTTCCACACGGAACTCTTTGCGCTGAATCCGGTATATCAGTCCGCCGTCTCCGGTGAAGAGCATAAGCCCTTCACTGTCGCGGTCAAGCCTGCCGGAGTAGCCAAGTTTTCTGCGGGCAAGCTCCGGAAAGAGCGAGAGGTCTTTTTTGTTGTGGGGATCGCGGTATGACGAGAGTATCCCTCTGGGCTTATAAAAGATATAGACGCTTTTATCGCTCCTGCCGAGCGGTTTTCCGTCCACAAGGATCACTTCGTTTCCGTCTGCCGTGACTTTTGCGCCGATGAGGGCGGTTTCTCCGTTTACCGTAACACGCCCGTCAGAAACAAGAATATCCGCCCCGCGCCTTGAATAATCTCCGGTAAGTGCGATGCGCTTGGCAAGGCGGATAAGTTTTTCCGTCACAGATTCCCCCTAAGCTCCTTCCACTCTTTAAATGTGGGGAGTTCGCTTAAATCCTCCAAACCAAAGTGTTCAAGGAAGTATGGGGTTGTTATGTACAGGAGCGGTTTGCCCGCAACATTTTTTCTCCCCGAAACGGTGATAAAGTTTTTATCGATCAAGGTGCGCATACTCCCGGAGGAATCCACCCCGCGTATCTGATCCACTTCTGCTTTTGTGACCGGCTGTTTATAGGCTATTATGGATACCGTCTCCAGAGCGTTTCTGGAAAGCGTTTCCGATTTTTCACCGAAAAAGCTCTCCAAATCCTCTGAGAGCGCGGGATCCGCCACCATCTGATACCCTCCTCCCACGGAGCGGATATGTAAACCTATGGAGAGCCCGTTAAATTCAGATGCGAAAGCGGCAAGCCTGTCCGCGTCAGCAGCGGCTATCCTCTGAAGGGTGGCAAGCTCTATGGGTTTGCCCGCAAGGAAGAGGGCGGCGCAGAACGTCTCTTTCTCTTTCATCAGCCACCTTTAAGAATTTTTGCCAAGCGGGCTATTGCCGCCGTATACTTCAAGCTGCTGTTATATTTATGAATGGGGCACGAGTTTTTAAAAAACACCACATATTTATAGGTTTCGTTTTCATCGTCCAAACGGGATAAAAGCCCCATAGCCGCGTTATCGTAATCGGAGGCGAATTTCACGCCCTTTTTCTTAAGCTCCTCCACCGTCTTATGGCTGTTTCCGCAAGGGTTGAGGGAAAAATCCTCTTCGGTCAGCCCTTCCCCCAATTCCACAAAATCAACGGTTTCGCCGCCCGTATTCCAGCCGTGAGCCTTTATATAATTAGCTATGCTGAATATGGCGTCCGGGTGGCTTGTCACTATATCTATTTTATTGTCGTTATCCCCGTCAACTCCATACAAGGTGATATTCCCCGGCATAAACTGCGGAATCCCCACCGCCCCCGCGTAGGAGCCCATTATGGTGAGCGGATCAAGGGAGTTTACGGTTGCGTAAACCAATAGATTTTCAAGCTCTCTCTTAAAAAATTGCGACCGCCTCGGATATTCAAAGGCGAGGGTGCCAAGGCTCGTGATGGCGTTTCGGCGGAATTTGACCGTTCCGTAATAGGATTCTACCCCCACAATGGCGGCAAGGAGTTCCGCAGGCACTCCGTAGCGGGCTTCCGCCGCTTTAAGGTATTTGTCATAGGTTTTAAGATACTTCTTCCCGTTATCTATGCGTTCTTTGCTTAAAAGACTCTTTTCATAGGACGTCCATGAAACTTTTTCCGCAGGGCGTTCAATCAGCTCTATGACGGACGCGTCAAAGAAAACGTTCTGGAAGAGCTTGAGAAGCCTTTTTTCCGGTATCTTATGTTTTTTTGCCACATCTTTTATGAATATCCGCACATCTTCATAGCTCGCCATAGCTTTGGGGCGGACGACCGCCTTAGAAGACAGATTATCCGAATTGCCTGAAATATTGTCAGGCGGGCTGTCCAGCAAAGCAGTGCCGGTCGGGGGAACGACATTATTCCCAGACTGCAGGAAACGCGTAAAATATGTCGCCCGCCTTAAGCAATCCCAAATTTGCGCGGAGACCAGGCTTTGCCGCCGCAGCGCAATCCCCATTTGGGAGAAAGGCAGAAAGGGTCCCCGCCCCCTTTCTAAGCACACACTCTCTCCGTCCGTATTTGCCGGACTTAGAGATAAAAAAATGAAAACCGCAAAAAAAACGGCGCATATGCTAAAATACCGCAACTACACCCCCGCCGTAGTTATCCTCAATATATTTTCTGACCTTAGGCGTTTTCAGGGCTTTGACGAGAGCCGTAATTTTAGGATCGCCCGCGCTCTCCTGCCGCACTGCCACAATATTTACATACGGGGATTTTGCTCCTTCAATTATAAGGGAATCCCGCACCGGATTCAGTTTTGCGTCAATGGCATAGTTTCCGTTGATAACGGCGGCATCAACATCTTTCAACACCCGCGGAAGCTGTGCGGCATCAAGCTCCCTAAAGGCAAGTTTTTTGGGATTCTCCGTTATGTCTTTCGGAGTTCCCTCAAGCCCCGCCTTGCCGGAGAGCTTAATCAGCCCGTTAGCTTCCAGAAGGAGGAGGGCACGCCCTTCGTTGGTGGGATCGTTTGGGATTGCAATCACGGACTTTTCCTTCAACTCCCTGATATTTTTAAACTTTTGGGTGTAAAGCCCCAACGGTTCAACATGAATCCCGCCGGCGGAAACAAGTTTAAACCCCCTCTCCCTTACAAAGGTATCCAGATAAGGCTGATGCTGAAAAAAGTTGGCGTCAAGGCTTTTGTCGTTAAGGGAGATGTTGGGGGTGACATAGTCCGTAAATTCCACCACTTCAAGGTCAATCCCCTGCGCCGCAAGGTCCGGCTTAATCAGGTTTAAAAGCTCCGCATGGGGAACCGGGGTCGCCCCCACCTTCAACTTCACGTTTTTGGTCTGGGCAGAAACGTTTGCCGCAATAAGGGCGGCGCCCAACAGAATAGTCAGCGCAAAAAAGTTCTTCACAATAAACTCCTATCTTTTTTTTATCATATTATCCGCAATTTTACTTCCTAAAAATTGCGTTATCTCCACAAAAAACAGGATTAAAACCACTGCGGCAATAAGGACGGGGGTATCAAAGCGCTGATAGCCGTAACGAATGGCAACATCTCCCAGCCCTCCGCCGCCTATCGCCCCCGCCATAGCCGAATAGCCTATTATATTTATAACCGCAAGGGTTATGCCCGCCGTAAGCGATGGTTTAGCCTCCGGCAGCATTACCTTCACTATTATCTGCATATTGGTGGAGCCCATAGCTTTAGCCGCCTGCAGAGCTCCCGGATCCACCTCTTTCAGCGCGGATTCTATAATCCGCGCCACAAAAGGCGCGGCGGCGACGGATAGGGGAACTATGGCGGCGGCGGTTCCTATGGTTGTTCCCACAATTATACGGCTTAGGGGAAAGATAAGGATCATCAGTATTATAAAAGGGAACGAGCGCAGGGCGTTTACAACCCTCCCCAAGATATTGTTTACAAAGGGGAGCGGGAGAAGGTTATCGTTTGACGTTACGCAGAGCACCACCCCAAGCGGGAGACCGAGAAGCAGAGAAAACAGGGTGGAACCCGCCGTCATAGCGACGGTTTCAAGGGCAGCTTTCCCTACCAAGCTTACATAAGGAGAAGATATTGCGGCGAGATCAAACATCCACAACCTCCACAGCAACGCCGTGTTGCGTAAGCCAGTGGCGGGCGGCTTGAATATCCTTATCCTGACCGCTGAAATCCGCCGTGAGTTCGCCCACGGGGGTATCACCCACATTGTGAATCGCGCCGGACAATATATTTACTTCAATCTGAAACTCCCTTATAAGCCGCGAAAGGATAGGTTTTTTTACATTTTCCAGAAAGTGCAGACGGCAGCGCACGGCATTTACGGGTTCTATGGCAAGGGTTTCTTTCTCTTCAATCGGTTTCAGGGCGGATATAAACTCCCGCGCAGCGCCTGT
>JAITJJ010000115.1 GCA_031278965.1 Deferribacteraceae bacterium | reverse complement strand
TGAGCTGTTGCAGGAAAGAGAGGGAGGTGATCCTGCAAAACTGATTGGAGCGTAAAGCCGTTCATAAGCGGCTTTACCCGCAAACATAGATGGATTAAAGAAAGATATTGGGCGGGCAGTCATATAGGCTGCCCGTCTTTAGAAAAAACAGACAGCTGTTTGCGATCAAATATGTGATCAAGTAGAGCAGTAACGATAAATATTTATATTTACCAGCAAGTTATACAAGCGGAGAGAGAGGGATTCGAACCCTCGATGCAGTTTTCACCACATACTCACTTAGCAGGCGAGCGCCTTCGACCATACTCGGCCATCTCTCCAAAAACCATTTAATTCAAAGGCAAAACCTAAAGCGGGATAAAATATTACCGGTTCGCCGAAATACAAGAAACTCTTTTATACATAATTAAATACAAAAGTCAATTACAACTTGCATTGGTTATATAAATTCCTCGCCGCCCACCAACCTGCCCTATAACCTCTTCTTTCCTCTTGCCTAAATCCGCTGCAAGTAGTAAATTCTACCTTATTATTTTAAGGTGGCGGATGCATTTTAAGTCTCTCTCTCTCTTTGGTTTCAAGTCTTTTGCCGATAAAACCTATCTGGAGCTTCCAAAAGGGATTACCTGTATTGTGGGGCCGAACGGAAGCGGGAAGAGCAATATTTTAGATGCCCTCCGTTGGGTTTTTGGGGAACAGAGAGCCTCTGAGCTGCGGGGGGAAGAGATGGGTGAGATCATCTTCGGCGGCACCGATGCGCGCCGCGGGGCAAACTACGCGGAAGTGCTACTTACCCTTGACGATGTGGAAGCAAGCCTTCTTGACAGGTGGGGAAGCGCCTCAGAGCTCACCGTTGCCCGCAAAATATACCGCACTGGAGAGCGGGAGTATTTTATAAACGGTCGGAAAGCCCGCCTGAAAGATGTGCGCGATGTCTTTTTTGACGCGGGGGTAAGCTCCAAAAGCATCTCCATAATTGAGCAGGAAAAGATTACCAGAATAGTAAACGCTACCCCTATGGAGCTTAGAAACTACCTTGAGGAAACCGCCGGTCTCATCCGTTATAAAGAGCGGAGAAAAGATGCGGAGATCCGCCTTAAACAAACCGGAGAAAATCTTACGCGGATAGGGGATATTTTAAGCGTTCTTTCTGAGGATATTATCCGCCTTGAGGGGCAGGTAAGCCTTTTGGAAGATTATAAATGTTTGAAAGCCGAGAGGGAGCTCCTTGAAAAAACCGGGATATGCATAAGATACCGTCAGCTATATAGGGAGAGAAAAAGCCATACCGCCCAACTAGACGCCCTTCAGGAGAGCGTTTTGACCCTCGCCAGACAGCATACGGACAGCGTGAATTCAGAGATTGCTATGAATGAGAAGCTAGCCTTGCTCCGCAATGATATAAATTCCGCAAGACGGAAGGTTGAAGCGAACAGAAACGAACTTTCCAGACGGGAGAGCGCGGTGCGGAGCAGGGAGCAGGAGAGGGAGAATGCGGGAAATATCAGGGCTATTGCGGAAGACGACCTAAAGACTTTCTCCGAGAACCTTGCACTTAAAGTTAAAAACCTTCGTGAAGCAGAGGATGCGCAGCTTCTAGATACCTCCGCCGTAAAAGAGACAGAGGAAAAACTTAGCACCGTCAAAGGTGATTTGGCGGTCATTAAAGATGCGCTTGCATCCATTAACGCATTAAAAAAAGAGGAAAACCGGAAATATATACGCCTTGCGGAGTTTGTGTCCGAATGTAAAAACCGCCTTAGCTTAAAGAGAGCGGAACGGCTCTCTTTTGACGATTATATCCGAAAGTATGACCGTGAGATAGAAGGGTTTAATAACGAATCGGCGGATAACGCGGAAGCTCTTCTCAGATCGCAAAAGAAAGAAGGCGCGGTATCGGGGGAGTTTGAAAAGCTGCGCAGCGACCTGAATTCCGCAAGGGGCGAGAGGGAAACCGCAAGGGAGAGGCTTAGAGATGCTGAAAGTTATCGGGCAAAGCTAAATTCAGATATTAAAATAATAGGAGAGCGGATTGCTTTTTTAAAAAAAGAGGCGTCTCAAAAGAGCGGCGGTGAATTTATAGAACTCTTTAAGGCGGTGCGGTATGTTTCAATCTGCACGGATGAGGAGTTGAAAGGGTTATACAGCGATCTCCTTATAATTGATGACGAGCTTTTAGGCAAGGCGCTGCAATACGCAAAAACAGCGGAGGATTCCTTTCAATTTACCCCTAAAAGCGCTCTGGGAGATTTGGAGTTGGGGAGAGCGGAAAAGATTGCGGAGGGGTTATATAAGATAAATAATATATACAAGAGAGTGGGGGCGGAAAGTTTAGCTGTTCTGAAACTTACAAAACGTATTGAGGAGGAGGAGGGGAGCTTTTTGAAGTTGAAGGCTAAAAAAGAGGGTGCGGACAGTCGGGAGCAAAGCGAAAGGGAAACGCTCTGTCAAGCGGGAAATAAAGCCGCAAGAGCGGCAGAGGAGTTAAAAAAAGCGGAACAGCTCCTATCCTCCGTTAAAAACGGGATACTTCACCTTGAAGAGCAACGGAAAGAAATTTTAAGAAAGATAAAAACTGTGAAAAAAGAGAAAGAACTCTTACTAAAATCAGCCGAGGAGGCTGTGCCGGAGATAGAGAGGCTGGAAAACGAGCTCTCTTCAGCAGAGAGGGAGCTCTCCGCCCATAGCATAGAGCTTGAAAAACTTGACGGGAGTTTAGAAAGCGAAAATATAAAGATTGACGCCTTACGCGCTAAAGAGCTTGAATATGAAAAAGCCTATGCCGCCGCCGCAACTGCAATGAAGGCAAGGGTGCAGGAGATAGCCGCTATGAAACGGGATATGGCGGAAACCGAAAATAATATTAAAAAGGTAAAAAACCGTTTAAGCGAAACCGCCGTAATATTCAGCACTGACTGGGATGAAGGGTTAAAAGAGCTGCGGGCGGCAACGGAGGGTGCAACGGCGGCACTTTTGAAAGATCAGGATGAACTCAATAAACTTATCGCCGAAGAACCTGAGATTGAAGCCTCCCTTACGGAGCTAAGGCGGGAAATGGACAAGATAAGCCGTGAGCTTGCCGAAGCTGATAAAAAGGGAGAATATCATAAATTAAAGGGAGAGGCAGCGGAAGAGGGGATAAGCGATCTGTCGGCTCTCTTGTTCAGTGAGTTCGGCGAGGCTTTAGGGGAAGTGAGTGGGCGCTATATTACCGATAAGGATATAACTGAAGTAAACGCGGAGGCCGATAGGATATCAAAAGAGATGGACGGTTTGGGGGAGCTTAATATGGCGGCAAAGACTGAATATGATGAAAAACTGTCGCAATATAAACGCCAAACCGAACAGCTTGAAGATGTCAAAAATGCCATAGCAAGCCTAAATGCCCTTATTTCAGAGATAGACAGCGAATCCTCCGCCTTATTTGAGGAAACTTTTTATTCAGTCCGAAAAAACCTAAAAGAGGTATTTGCCAAATTTTTCGGCGCAGGGGAGACGGATATTAAACTTACGGAACCGAACAACCTTCTTCAAAGCGGCGTAGAACTTACTTTTAATCCGCCCGGGAAGAAGATCGCTAATAAAAACCTCCTCTCCGGTGGGGAAAAGGCGGTAGCCGCCCTCGTTCTCCTCTTTGCCCTATTTTTGAGGAAGCCCACCCCTTTCTGTTTTTTGGACGAGGTGGATGCCCCGCTAGACGATGAAAACGGGAAAAAGTTTATAGCTATGATAAAAGAGGCGGCGGAAAACACCCAATTTATGATAATAACCCACAAGCACCTAACCATGTCCTACGCCGACACTCTCTACGGGGTAACCATGCAGGAAGGAGGGGTATCCATGCTTTTGTCGGTGGAGTTGAAGGGGTAGACGCGTTTAGAAAGAGGGCAGGGAAAGGGCGTTTTTATCTATACTTTATTTCCCGGAACCACTTTCTTATTTCATCACTCACATGCTCTCCGTATTTGCACAGGGCATAATCAGCGTATCAAATCTCCCGCCTGCAACTGAAACAGCGGCATATGCATAACAGTATCCCTGCGTAAGCGCTTCCGCTTTATCTCTTGACACTCTGCTGGCGAAACCGCCTTTAATCTCAACGGATGATTACGATCTCCGGGGTTCATCCCATATTTTGATCCTTTATCGCTTTACAAAGCAATTTTTAAGCGGTAAAATGCTGTTGGAATTTAGGAGCAGGCATGGAAAAAAGCGACTTCAAATATGATGAGAAATTTAAGCAATACTCTCTTGAAGTTGGCGGCAAACAGATTGAGATAGACGACTACCATATGACCGACAAAACTTTAAAGTTGGCGGAAGAGGTGCTGAAACTCTATCCCTCAAAGTTAAAGGAAATTTCAGAATATCTTGCTGATGCCGGTGTGTTTACCGCTTTTTATGGGGATCGCTCCGCTTCTGAGGTGGCGTCAAAACTCCATGAACCCATTGTTCGGGTGACGGAGCATGGAGGGATACTATCATATACAAGCCATGAATTGGATGAACAGCATATAATAGAGCTTGAATTTAAGGGGGCACTTAAAGCCTTTGATTCTATCTGTATTGACGCTTATGCTTAAATTATCGGCAAAAATTCCATCCCCATAGACTGCCCACGCAGGAATTTTCTTTGGAATACTTGCATTAGCGATTAATTATATACGTTTTGTTCTATTGTTCTATTTTTCGTTTTATGCTATTAATCTAAAACAAATTTTACGGAAAGAGGGAGAGAGAGTAAAAACCTCTCAGATAATTTTATGAGAAGCGATGCGATAAAGATTGGCACCGAAAGAGCAGGGGCGCGGGCGCTCCTCTATGGAACAGGAGTTACCGATAGCGAGCTGAAAAGACCCTTCATAGGTATCTGTTCCAGCTTTACAGACCTTATCCCAGGTCACTTCGGGATGAGGAGTCTTGAGAGAGCGATAGAAAAAGGGGTTCATACCGGCGGAGGGCACAGCTTTATATTTTGTGTGCCCGGCATATGCGACGGCATAGCTATGGGTCACGCGGGGATGTATTACAGTCTCCCGCTCCGGGATCTTATAACGGACAGTATTGAATGTGTTGTGCAAGCGCACGCTTTGGACGGGGTGGTGTTTCTCACCAACTGCGACAAGATAACCCCAGGAATGCTTATGGCCGCCGCCCGCCTTGATATTCCCTCCATATTTGTTACTGCCGGCCCCATGCCCACAGGGGTTTGGAGGATGAAAAAACGTTCTTTTATAAACGATACCTTTGAGGCAATAGGGAGATTTAAGCTGGGCGAGATAGATGCCGCGGAGCTCTCCAACCTTGAACACTCCGCGTGCCCCGCAGAGGGGGCGTGTCAGGGATTATTCACTGCCAACACTATGGCTTGCCTTACGGAAGTATTGGGACTTAGCCTCCCCGGTTGCGCCACCGCTCTTGCGGGGCAGGCAAAAAAGCTGCGAATCGCCTTTGAATCAGGCGTTGCGGTATCCGCTCTTGTGAAAGACGGTATTACGCCTTCCAAGATATTAAACGGGAACGCCTTCCATAATGCCATAGTGGTGGATATGGCGTTGGGCGGTTCCACAAACACCGCTCTCCACCTTCCTGCTATCGCCAATGAAGCGGGGGTTCCCCTTGATTTCAACTCGTTTGACAAGGTGAGTAGAACCACCCCCCACATAACGTCAATAAACCCCGGAGGGAAGTTTTACATGGAAGATTTAGACAATGCCGGCGGGATTCCCGCCGTGCAGAAACAACTCCTTCCGCTGTTGAAAGATAATCTTACCGTAAGCGGATATAAAGTAAGCGAAATTGCGGAGAGCGCCGTTGTATTTGATGATAATATCATCAGACCGCTCTCAAACCCCTATCACAGCGAGGGAGGGATAGCGGTACTTTACGGGAATATTGCCCGGGAAGGCTCCGTTATAAAGCAAACGGCGGTAAGTACAGATATGCTTGTCTTTACCGGAAGCGCCAAAGTTTTTGACAGCGAGGAAGTTGCAATGGATGCCATAATGAACGGCGGGATTGCAAACGGAGATGTCGTGGTTATCCGATATGAAGGGCCTAAAGGCGGTCCCGGGATGAGGGAGATGCTCGCCCCAACTTCCGCCATAATGGGGCTTAAACTCAACAGGGTTGCTCTGATTACTGACGGACGGTTTTCCGGCGGCAGCCGCGGTCCGTGTATCGGGCATATCTCACCCGAAGCCGCAGACGGCGGGGAGATTGCCTTAATAAAAGACGGCGACAAAATATCCATAGATGTGCCAAACCGCAAAATAGAGCTTTTGGTAAGCTCTGCAGAGCTTGAGGAACGGAAAGCGGCGTGGGTAAAGCCCCCTTCTAAATTTAAGAAGGGATACCTTGCAAAATATCAGCGTTCTGTAAAAAGCGCTACCACCGGCGGGATAACCAACTATTAACTTACGATAAAGATGCGGAATACCAACCTTTTTAAACTGTCTATGGTAGGGCTTTTCACTGCCCTTCTGATTGTAAGCGCCTTTATAAGGATACCGATGCCTGTGGGGGTTCCCTTTACGGCGCAGACTCTCGCCGTGCTCCTTGCGCCTATGGTTTTAGGTCCCAAATACGGCTTTGCGGTGACCGCTCTCTACTTTGTGCTGGGGTTATTCCTCCCGATATATGCGGGCGGCGGGGGACCGGGCTATTATCTTTCCCCTTCCTTTGGCTTTCTCATAGGCTTTATGGCGTGTGCCGTTCCGGTGGGGGTGTTAAGCCGCAAAAATTCTCTCCCCGCCCTGTTAATCGCCGGGCTTGCGGGCGATATTATAATATACGCTGTCGGTTGCGCCTACTTCTGGTTTTTGATGAATTTTATACAGCATAAAGAGTTTACCGTATTGAAAAGCGCCCTTCTGGTTGTAGTGCCGTTTATACCGACCGGTCTTGTCAAGGCGGTTCTGGCGGCACTTATTGCGGTGAGGCTTAAAAAGCTCATCCCCAGACTTGGGCGGATTTAAATTTGCGATGATAAAACGGAGAATATATGTTGACTGTTAAACTTCCCTCCGGGGAATCTTTGGAGCTTTCTGACGGGGCAACCTCTTTGAACGCCGCGGAGGCAATCTCCCCTGCTCTTGCAAAAAAGGCGGTGGCGGCGGATATAAACGGGAAGAGTGCGGATCTCTCTGCCACCCTTGTTGACGGCGACACCGTTCTGATCCTTACGGAAGACAATCCGAAATCTCTGGAGATTCTCCGCCACTCCGCCGCCCACCTTATGGCGCAGGCGGTAAAGAACCTCTTTCCCGAAGCTATGGTTGCTATAGGTCCGGTTATAGAAGACGGGTTTTATTACGACTTTGACTTTGAACGCCCCTTCACCCCCGAAGACCTTGGAAAGATAGAGGTTGAGATGTACCGCCTTTCAAAAGAGGGTATCCCCGTCGTCCGTTCGGAAATGGGTGCGGAAGATGCCGCAGTGAAGTTCTGTGAGTTAGGGGAAAACTACAAGGGTGAAATTATTAGGGATCTGGTGAGGGATGCCGGCATAAATACAGTATCTTTATACACTCAGGGGAATTTTACTGATCTCTGCCGCGGACCCCATGTTCTAAATACCGCAAAGATCGCCTATTTTAAGCTATTGTCTGTGGCGGGGGCTTATTGGCGGGGAGATGAAAAAAATCGGGTATTGCAGCGGATATACGGCACCGCCTTCTTCTCCAAAAAAGAGTTGGATAAACACCTTGCCATGCTTGAGGAGGCAAAAAAGCGGGATCACCGCAAACTTGGAAAAGAGCTCAAACTCTTTATGTTTGAGGAAGAGGTGGGAACGGGGTTTCCCATATATCTTCCCAAGGGGGGAGTACTGCGAGCAGTTTTGGAGGAGTTTGAACGCAAGGAGCACCTTAGGAGGGGGTATGAGATAGTATACTGCCCTATCCTCCTTAAAAAAGAGGTTTGGATAAAATCCGGACACTACGACAACTACGGCGAAAATATGTATTTCACAGAGGTTGACGGGGCGGAATACGGGATAAAGCCGATGAACTGCGTCAACCATATTGTGATTTACTCTTCGGATCTTAGAAGTTATAGGGATCTCCCGATCCGCCTTTTTGAGCTTGGACACGTTCACCGCCACGAAAAATCCGGCGCTCTGCACGGGCTTATGCGAGTGAGGGCGTTTACTCAAGACGATGCGCATATATTCTGCCGTGAGGATCAGCTATATTCAGAGATCACTCAAATATTAAACTTCGTCAAGGATGTGATGAGCCTCTTTAACTTTGAGTTTAAGCATATCCTATCCACACGTCCGGAAAAATACATAGGTTCCACTGAAAATTGGGATAATGCTACAAACGCTCTGGAGAGGGCTTTAAAGGAAAACGGGATTGACTATACAATTAATGCGGGGGACGGGGCGTTTTACGGACCGAAGATAGATATTCTTCTAAAGGACGCCATCGGGAGGTTTTGGCAGTGCGCCACCATCCAATGCGACTTTAACCTTCCGGAGCGTTTTCACCTCTCATATATAGGTGAAGGCGGCGGACGCCACCGCCCGGTTATGCTCCACCGCGTTATATTAGGTTCTGTAGACCGTTTTATCGGGGTTTTAACCGAGCACTTTGCAGGGGCTTTCCCCCTATGGCTTGCGCCTACTCAGATTCGGGTGATGAATATTACGGACGAACAGGCGGAATATGTTTCGTCCGTTGCGGATAAACTCGCCAAAGCGGGTTTTAGAATTGACGCGGATATAAGAAATGAAAAGATCGGGTTTAAAATCAGGGAAGCGCAACTTGAAAAGATCCCGCATATGCTTATTTTAGGCGGCAATGAGATGAAGGGAGGAGAGGTTTCTTTGAGATTAAGGAGCGGAGAAAATAAAAATAATCTTGACCTTTCGTTTTATATTGATATAGTATCGTCTCTGATTGCTGAAAAATCTTTGGAATTGTGGAGGTAGTTTAACATCTCGCGAATGGCTACAGAAAAGATCAACGAGGGGATTAATTATCCTGAGGTAAGGCTTCTGTTGGAAGACGGAACGCAGCACGGGGTAGTATCATCAAGAACTGCCCTTGCAATGGCGCTTGAAAAGGGGTTGGACCTTTTGGAGATTTCCAGCACGGCAAACCCACCGGTGTGCAAGATTGTAGATTACGGGAAATATAAATTCGAACGGACTAAGAAAGACAAGGAAGTCCGAAAAAAAACCCGCCAAAATCAAGTAGATGTTAAAGAGATCAAGTTTCGTCCAAAGATTGAGGAACACGACTATAATGTTAAGCTGAAACATATCCGCCGCTTTATATCAGAGGGGGATAAGGTGAAGCTCACTGTCCGTTACCGCGGGCGTGAAATTGTCTTTCAAAGCTATGGGCTTGAACTCTTAAATAAGATAGTTGCAGATGTGGAAGATATTGCGGTGGTGGATAAAAAACCTGAACTGCAAGGCAAACAGCAGATGATGGTAATAACGCCTAAGTAGCAAGGCGGCAAAATAAACAAATTGGAGGTTGGGAGGGAAACCCGTTACGGAAAGTTTTCCCGCCCAAAAAATTTATGCCGAAATTAAAAACCCATAAGGGTGCAAAAAAAAGATTTAAAGTCACCGCGGCAGGCAAAGTCCTGTTCGCTAAGAAGGGGCGGAGACATATTCTTACGTCCAAATCCGCCAAGCGCAAGAGAAATCTGCGCAAAACCGGAGTGGCAGAGGGAACTGCGGCGGCTAATTTAAAAACGCTGCTCCCTTATCTATAGTTTTACATCATTCGGAGGATAAAAAGTGCCTAGAGCAAAAGGCGGGTTTAAAACCCGCAGAAGAAGGAACAAGATATTAGCCCTTGCTAAAGGGAATGTCGGACGCAGAAAAAATGTTTATAATATAGCCCGTCCCACGGTGGAAAGGGGGCTTGCATATGCTTACAGGGATCGGCGCGCCAAAAAGAGGGAGATGCGCAAACTCTGGATAATCCGGATTGCCGCCGCCGCTAAACTGTGCGGCACGTCCTACTCAAAACTTATCGGAGCTCTTCTTAAAAATAAGAGCGAATTAAACCGCAAAGTCCTTTCAGAGCTGGCTATAAATGACTTTAACGCTTTCTCCGATCTGGTAAAACAACAGCAGCTCTAAAAATATTAAAACGGGCTTTAACCGCCGTCCGCTTATGGCGTTAATGGTCATATAGAATGGAAAAAATAAGAGAGCATCTATGCTGATTGGCCATTCAAAAGCCCGTGAGGTGCTTACGCACTCTTTAGCAAACCTCTCCCATGCCTACCACTTTTCCGGTATTGAGGGGATAGGAAAAAAATTGTTTGCCGTTTGGATCGCCAAATATCTCCTCTGTGAAAAAGGTTCCCCCTTATTTACCCCTTGCGCCTGCCCATCCTGTACTCAAGTTGATAACAATATGCACCCCGATCTTCATAGATTTTCCGATAACAAGAAAAAGAAGGATAGTGACGGATCAGACAGCAAAGATGATGCACTCTCTTTAAGGAAAGATGAAGGGGATAAAGACGACTATGCTGTGGAGAGTATCCGCAGGATTACGGAGATTGTTGACAGCACGTCTTATAGCGGCAAATGGAAGGTTATAATCTTGGACGGGGCGCATCGCCTCTCCTCCGGCGGTCAGACTGCCGCTGCCAACTCCCTCTTAAAGACGCTTGAGGAACCGGGCTCAGATACGGTTTTTTTCCTAGTCACCCACCGTTCCGATCTAATGCTCTCCACAATCCTCTCCCGCTGTCAGACGGTTCACTTTAGCCCCTTAAGTCTTTCAGAGCTTGAACAGATATGCCAAAAAAATGGATTTAACTACAACCGCGACCTCTTATCCGCCGCGGGCGGCTCGGTATCCAACCTTCTCTGCCTGACCAAATTTGATATAAAAGGGTTTTTAACCGCGGCGGATACCGGAAATTATGAGGAGCTTGCGGAGCGCATCTTTTCCTTCAGCGTAAAAGACCGTCATGCGCTCCCTGTGGTTATAGACAATCTGCGGATACACCTCATTCAGAAACATAGCAGCTTTAATGATAAATCTCATATTCAGCTTATCCAGTATCTGGATAGATTCTCAAAGGATATCCAATATAACGTAAATATAAATATTATGCTGCTGGACCTATACGCCAATTTAACAAGAGAAACCGTGCTATAATTTTTTCCTTTACCCTTAACTTTTTTGAAAAAAGCTGAGGTTTTAAGGTTTTCATGAAAGGCGGATTTCAATAGCTCCGCCTGCAGAGCCATCGATTCCGCTCCCTAATCTAACTGTTTCCTTAAAAAGGCGGGTGAGTCGTATTCTTCCGTATAGTCAAGAATCGTTTTCAGTTTTATGTCATTGCTCCTTATCTGCCCTGATCTCTCAGCGATCCCCTGTTTTTTTCTTAAAATGCTGTCACTGTCAAAACCTTTCGGCAGCGCCGGCCTGCTATTTATTCCGGTGGCGATGAGGACGATCTGTATAGAGTCGTCGGTTCTTGAATCTGTGGCAACCCCAACATATATTTTAGTATCGTTGCCAACAAATTCGTATATGGTACTGCCTATATGGGCAACTTGATCCATAGTAAGGTCTTCGCCTGCTGTGATCACATAGAGCACGCCGTATGCCCCTCTTAGGTTGAAATCTACATCCATAGGTCCCTTCAGCGCTTTTTCCAAAGCGTCTCTTTCGCGGCTTTCGCCGCGGCCTATTCCAATCCCCATGATCGCCTGCCCTCTGGATTCCATGATGTTGCGTATATCCGCACAATCGCAGTTAATGATTCCAGGAACATTAATTGTATCAGATATGCTCTGCACCGATTGCCTAAGCACGTCGTCAACCGTTCTGAAAGCGTCCTTAAAGGTAACGGTTCTGTCAACTATCTCTCCTATTCTGTTGTTATTTACAACAATAAAAGAATCCACATTGTTTTTAAGCTGTTCAAGACCGCTGGCGGCAATTTCAGAGCGCTTGCCGCCTTCCCAACTGAAGGGGGTTGACACAACCCCTATGGTCAGGGCTTTTTCCTCTTTGGCTATGGCGGAAATTACGGGCGCCCCGCCGGTTCCTGTGCCGCCGCCCATCCCGGCGGTGACAAAAACAATATCCGCCCCTTTTAAGGTATCCCTTATGAGATCCACATCTTCCAACGCCGCTTTATACCCTTTCTCGGGCTCGCCTCCGCACCCCAACCCTTTGGTTATTACCTGCCCCAGATGAATCTTGGTGGGGGCAAGATTTTTCTTCAAAACCGTGGCGTCTGTGTTGGCGGCAATGAATTCCACTCCCATAAGGTTTGCTTGAATCATATTGTTTACGGCATTACCGCCGGCACCGCCGACACCGATGACCTTAATCACCGCTCCGATACCGGTAGGCATCTTTTCAAACTTAAACATTGTTACCCTCCTTATAAAGAGTTTTGCAGGCAAAACCGATAATATTGTCCAATATACCCTTTTGTCCGCACAAGACGAATCTTAGCGGAGGCAGAGTTGTCCTTTAATCCGTTGGCACTGCCGGCACCGATGGCTTTAATCACGGCGTCTTCCTTCCGCTGTCCGACGCGTGCCTGCTTCCTAGTCATTTTCCCCTTCCCAAGGATCAACGTTAAACCTTTTATCGCGATATCTATCGCCGGGAAACTGATCCAGAACTTCAATCCCGCTGTTCCAATAGCTTATACTTTTAGGCGGTTCAGGCATCTTAAACGGAGCAGCCTCTATATTCGGCTGATAAGCGGCGGTTGTGCGGGCTGACTGCGGCGGGCGGGACTTAATTCCGGTGGCAATCAGAACAACGGAGAGAGAGCCGTCAATCCGTCCGTCCAGATTAACCCCTACAAACGTTTTTACATCGTCTCCCACCAGTTCGCTAACCTTGTTGCCGATACGGGTGACTTCATCCATTCTAAGGTCTTCGCCCACTATTATATTCAGGAGGATTCCGTGCACTCCCCGCAAATTTACATCCGCAAGGAGAGGTCCTCTGATTGCTTTATCAAGGGCGGCAATGTCACGGTTTTCACCTTTTGCGGTTCCTATCCCCATGATTGCCGGACCTTGGGAGCCCATTATGGAGCGCATATCCGCAAAATCCACGTTGATGTAGCCAACCCCGCTTATGGTGTCCGCAATACTCTGCACCCCTTGACGCAGAACATCATCAGCCCGCAAAAACGCCTCTTTAAAGGTTATCTCTCTCTCCATTACGTCTTTTATTCGATCGTTTGCCACAACTATATAGGAATCTACCCGTTCTTTAAGCTCCTCCAACCCTTTTTTGGCATTGTCCGCCCGCTGTTTGCCTTCCCAACTGAACGGAGTGGATACCACTGCTATGGTAAGGGCGCCGAGGTCTTTTGCAATGGCGGAAATTACGGGGGCGGCTCCGGTTCCCGTGCCGCCGCCAAGCCCGGCGGTAACAAAGACAATGTCGGCACCCCTTAATATTTCGGTTATGTTCTCCACGTCCTCAACAGCGGCGCCTCTCCCGATTTCGGGGTTCCCTCCCGCCCCCAAACCTTTGGTGCGGTGGATGCCCAAATTGATCTTCTTTTGGGCAAGATTTTTGTCCAAAACCTGCTTATCGGTATTTGCAGCTATAAATTCAACACCCGTTAAACCGTGTGCTATCATATTGTTTACGGCATTTCCGCCGCCGCCGCCAACCCCCACAACCTTGATGACAATGTTTCCAAGTGTGCCGTATTCTTCCATAATTCCTCCCTCCTAAAAAAACTCTCCCAGAAACCCTTTCATGCGCGCAGCCACTCTGGTGAAGATATCCTCTTCCCCTCCAGATATGGTGTTGTGGGAGTTCCCTTTTTTACTATGCATGATGGCAAGCCCAACCGCGGTTGAGTATGCCGGATCGCTAACCAGATCGGAAAGACCGCCTATATTCTGGGGAATCCCTATTCGGGCGGGTCTCCCCATAACCGCCGTCGCCAGTTCCTCTATCCCGTCAAAATTGGCAATCCCTCCGGTCACCACAATCCCGGCATTTATATAATTATATAACTTCTTTACCTGAAGTTCCCCCGCAAGCATTGTAAATATCTCATCCGCTCTGTATTGCAAAATTTGAGTAATCACAACCCTTGAAATACTTGATTTGTGATTCTTCCCTATCATTTTAACCGTGGCAGTCTCTTCCGGCGAGACCTTTTCTATCCATATGCAACCGTGTGAGATTTTTAATTTCTCCGCTTCACTCTCGGTGATCTGAAGCCCCCTATGAAGGTCTGAAGTAAAATTTATCCCGCCCAATTGTAGCACAGCGGTATGGAAAGCCGCTCCTTTGCTGAACACCGCCAGATTTGTGGTGCCGGCACCGCCGTCGATAAGGCAGGTGCCGATCTCTCTTTCATCGTCTGAAAGCACCGCTTCACTTGATGCAAGGTGATCCAGAACTATATCATCAACATCCAGCCCCGCCTTTGAGCAGGCTCTGGTTATATTTGCAGCGCTTGATACCGCTCCTCTGACTATAAGCACTTCTACTTCCAAGCGAACTCCGGTCATTCCGATCGGATTTTTTATATCCCCCTGACCGTCCAGTTTATACTGTTGGGGGATAATGTGCAGAACATCGTACCCCACCGGGATATTCGCCGCCGCCGCGGATTCTAAAACTCGATCCACATCGCTTTTGACAACCTCTCCGCCCCTCACAGCAACGATCCCTTTGGAATTTGTGCTATTGATATGGCCGCCGGATATCCCTACGCAAACGCTCTTAATTTTCACCCCGCTCATACGCTCGGCATCTATTACGGCTTGACGGATTGCCCTCTCTGTTGCTTCTATATTCTGCACTTCCCCTTTACGCATTCCGGTATTGCTTGCCACCCCAAGTCCGATAAGATCAAGCCCCCCTTCCGGGTTCTTTCTTGTTACGACAGCTTTAATGCACGATGTTCCGATATCCAGCCCCACAAAAATATCTGATGTTTTCTTTGAGTTAGCCACGAATAACCCCCTTAACGTAGATCTTCCCCGGTATGGTAAGATCTACGCTCTCTACCTGTTTATATCTATTCTTAATCTGACGGGTGTATCTGTCAAAATTATTTTCAAAAACCGTTGGAAGATAGGTGGCAACCAATACCCCTTCTCCCGTATTTACTGTGAAAAAACCGTTTTTTAAAACAACGGAGCTCTCCTGCAGAAAAGGACTCGTTTTATAAAGCTCCGCAAAGTGAACGAACTCCGTAGGAAGCGGGAGGCTTGCCACCGTAACCGTCACCCCGTCGCAATTTACGGGGATATGTTTTCCCGTTCCCGTAAACGCTTTGCACCCTCGCGAATCTTTACTTTGGGCATCTCTATATTTTATAAGCTCTTCGTCCTCTTCCACAAAGACCACAAGCTTATCGGGAAGCGCCCTTTTTACTGCCAATTTAAGTACCCACTCATCCTGCGTATGAAGGGTTTCAGCCGGTATCTCCGTAAAGATATTCACTCCCACATAGGAGGTGTAAATACTTTTCAGAAGCTGCGGATCGGTATGAACCGCCCCGCGCACCTCCACGCTCTTTATAGCAAAGAGATCGCTTGTGAAAAGTATCAGTTTCGCCTGCGTAACTGCAACTATCAGCACTCCGCAGATAAAACCAGCCGAAACAGCTTTAATGACAAGCCTCCTCATACGTGCAACTTCCTGCTGTATTCCTAATTTTGCCCTGTTGAGGCTGTGG
>JAITJJ010000114.1 GCA_031278965.1 Deferribacteraceae bacterium | reverse complement strand
TTTTCGGCAATGCAGAAGGATGGTTGGGAGTTCCTGCTCTGCATAGACAGCGAGCCCTCCATAACCAATCAGGAAAAATCCGGCGGAGTTATCTACACCGGAAGCATCGGCAACATCACTATTTTTACCCTGTTTGTGGGCAAAGAAAGCCATGTGGGGGAATTTTACGACGGGATAAACGCGGCGGTTTTGACCGCTAAAATGATATACGATATTGAAGGGGATCCCAACACGGCGGACTCGTATGACGGCAGGCATTTTTCTCCTGCCTCTTGCCTGAAATTCAAAGATTTCACCGCGGGATACTCCGTTACCCTTCCTGCCCGTTCAGCCGTGATAATAAATCTCTTAACGGCGAAAAAAAGCGTTACGGAGATATTGGCCTATTTTACTCAAAAAGCCAAGGAGAGCGGAGAGGCGGCATTAAGAAAGCACTATGGATTAGAAACTATAAAAGTTATAACTTTCAGCGAATTGAAAAATATGGTGACGGGTTTTGAGGGAGAGATTTCTTTAGAAACGACTGCGAAGGAAGATGCGGATATAGAGCTTGTGAACCGCTTGATAACCGACGCGGGGTTAAGCGGACCATTGGCGGTGGTGGGGTTTATCCCTCCATATTGCGGAGCAAAGCTTAATGAAAAGAAAACCCTTTCTGAAATAAAAGCGGCGGAAGCGGCGGAGGACGTTGCGGCATATGCGGAAAAATTAACGGGGAGCCGCCTTGCCGTTGAAGCGGTATATGAAGGAATATCTGATTTAAGTGAGATGGGGGGCGTTCCTGAGGATATTGAAGTTCTGAAAGATAACATGGCGGGCTATGGAAAGATGATTACCTACCCGTTTGAGGAAATGAAAAGTCTGGCAATCCCTGTCATAAACCTCGGTCCTATCGGCAAAGATGCCCATAAGCCCACAGAGCGGGTATTTATACCATATCTCACCCAAACCCTGCCACTCCTTTTAAAAAGATTAATTGAGAACTATAACACTTTCTAACCTTTTATATTCGGCGCAACGTACGGCTGATAACGTGAAGGGGCTAACATAGCGGTATCCACTGCCGCCAAGCCGTTTGTTGAAGTGCAAAACTTTTTCCCTTAAAAACCTGAACTCCAACAAATTATAACGCAGTGGGCGGCGGGATATCCATGCGCTCAAACAAATTCCGTTGTTTTTGCGTGACTTCAGAGGTTTTTTCCGCAAGGTCTTTCTTCCGGTATATTTCAAGGGCGGCGATAGCGTTTTTTATCTAAATCCCGAACATTGACATTTAAATATATCCTGCTAGTATTATGTTGTTATAAATAACTAATTAGGCTAAATTGATGAAAAAGTTTGTTCTTGTGACCGGCGGAGCGGGGTATATAGGTTCGCATACTGCAGCTGCCCTTGCGGAACGCGGGTATGAACCGATAATATACGATAATCTTTCTGAGGGGCATATTGAGGCGGCGGACGGCAGACTTTTGGTTATAGGCGACACCGCCGACACTTTGAAATTAAATGAACTTTTTAAGAAATATGATTTCAAGGCAGTGTTTCACTTTGCCGCCGCAAGTCTGGTGGGGGAATCGGTAAAAGACCCCGCAAAATATTATACCAACAATCTGTCCGCCGCCCTCAACCTCCTCTCGGTTATGCTTAATTTTGGCGTAAAGAATATTATCTTTTCCTCCACCTGTGCAACTTACGGAAATCCAGTGCGCTTACCTATGGACGAGGAGCACCCCCAAGCCCCAATAAACCCCTACGGTTCTTCCAAACTGATGGCAGAGACGGTTCTAAAAGACTATAATGCGGCTTACGGCTTAAACTATGCCATTCTCCGTTATTTTAACGCGGCGGGGGCACATCCGTCACTTCCGATAGGCGAGAGCCACCGTCATGAAACACACCTTATCCCCCTTGCCCTGAAGACCCTTATAAAAGGGAGCGGCAAAAAACTTACCATTTTCGGCACAGACTATGATACCCCGGACGGCACCTGTATCCGCGATTATATTCACGTATCAGACCTTGCGGATGCCCATATTCTGGCAATGGAGAAACTGTTTGCTGACGGCGGCGGGTTTGCCGTGAACCTCGCAACCGGAAAAGGACACTCGGTTAAAGAGATAATAGATGCCGTTCATTTCGTGACAGGGCTAAAAGTTCCGGTGCTTACAGGGGAGAGACGAGCGGGGGATCCGCCGGTTCTCGTTGCCGCAAACACCCTTGCGGCACACTTGCTAGGATTTTCCCCAAAATATACGGATATTCATAAAATTATACAAACAGCTTGGAATTGGGAAGTAAACAAAAGGTTCTGAAAAAGATAAGGAGGAGAATATGAATATAGCTGTAATCGGTACAGGATATGTGGGACTTCCCACCGGAGTGGGTTTTGCAGAGTTGGGGAACAATGTAATATGTATTGATAAGCTATCCGCAAAGATTGATATGCTAAACTCGGGAAAGATTACCATCTTTGAGGAGGGGCTTGAGGATCTTTATCATAAAAACAGAAGCGAAGGAGTGCTAAAATTTTCCTCTGATATTGGCGATATAGAATGGGCAGATGTGGTTATTATCGCTGTCGGCACTCCAACCCACCCTGTAACAAAAGAGGCGGACTTAAAATATCTCTATCAAGCTGCGGAAGATATTGCCCCTCACTTAAAAAAGTATACTGTTGTGGCAATTAAATCAACAGTGCCGGTATCTACGGGAGAAAGTGTTGAAAAACTTATCGCAAAAATGAACCCTTCAGCGGATTTCGATCTTGTTTCCCTCCCTGAATTTCTTAGGGAAGGGTTTGCCGTATACGATTTTTTTAACCCTGACAGAATTGTAATAGGAACGGATTCCGAAAGGGCAGTTTTGATATTAAAAAGGTTATACGAGCCTTTTGAAGGGAAAACTAAAATTCTTGTTACTGCAAGAAACTCTGCAGAAGTTATAAAATACGCATCCAACGCTTTTCTTGCCATGAAGGTTTTATATATCAATGAAATATCAAATTTTTGTGAAAAGTGCGGAGCGAGGATTGAAGAAGTGGCTCTTGGCATAGGGCTTGATTCAAGGATAGGTCCTAAATTCCTAAAACCCGGACCCGGTTACGGCGGTTCCTGTTTTCCCAAAGATACCCTTGCTCTGGCAAATATGGCAAAGCGTTGCAACGTGAACCTTCATCTCACAGATACTGCCATAGAAAAGAACGAACAGCGCAAGATTGATATGGCGCACAGGATAGCGGAGCTTGTTCCTGATGGCGCAACTGTTGCTGTTTTAGGCCTGACCTATAAGAGCGGCACAGATGATGTGAGAGAGTCTCCTGCTGTGGATATATGCAGGGAGCTTTTACGCCTAGGGGTTGCTTTAAGGGCATATGATCCCAAAGGGATGAACAACGCCAGAGAGCAGTTGAAAGATGCGGTTTACTATGCAAAAAACCCCTATGATGCGGCAGGCGGAGCAGATATATTGGCCATACTCACCGAGTGGAGCGAGTTTGCAAAACTTAACTTTAGGAGGGTAAAAGCCGCCATGCGGCAGGCAAAGATCATTGATCTGAGAAATCTCCTTGCGAGAGATCAGGTTGAAGGTTTTGAATACCATAGGCTTGGAGAAGGGTGCTTGGAATCGGAAAAAATGCGCGAGCAAATTGCCCCGATCAACTAAAAAGGCGGAGGGCATATCTTATCCAATTTTCAACACCCTGCTATAGAAGCATTGGTCTTGACTTATCCTTGACTCTGCCTTAAACTTCCGCTATGAATATTTTAACTGTAAACGATGATGGAATAGGTGCCGAAGGGCTTTATTATCTTGTCCGATCATTAGGAAAAGCAGCTAAGGTCGTGGCTGCCGCTCCATCGGTGGAACACTCCGGGGCGTCGAGCGCTATCACAGCCCGGCATCCTCTGATTCAGCGGGATTATTATAAAAACGGAGAATTTTTCGGTTACTCCATATCCGGCACTCCGGTGGATTGCGTTAGGATAGCCCTAAATCAGCTAGTCCCTGCAAAGCCGGATTATCTTTTTGCGGGAATAAATCCCGGGGTAAATGTGTCGCCGAATGTTTATCACTCCGGAACGGTTTCCGCTGCCAACGAAGGGGTAATGTGCGGAGTTACTTCCGTTGCGGTCAGTTTGCGCACATCGGACGGCGAAAAGCCTGACTTCGCCCCCTCCGCCCATATCGCCCTTGAATGGCTTAAAATAATGGAAGAAAAGAAGCTCCCCAAAGGGATATTGTATAACCTCAATATTCCGCTTCTCCCCTTAAGGGAGATAAAAGGGTTTGCCCCCGCCACCCTATCGCCCTCCCCTAGCCTGCTCTCCTATGAAAAGCGGGTAAACCCCAACGGAGATATATATTATTGGATAAAAGAGTATCTTACCCCGGAACCTCCAGAAGGGTGCGACATGTTTTGGTTGAACAAGGGATATGTTTCGGTTACCCCGATGTATTCCGACCGCACGGCACGGGACATCCTCCCGCTGATACCGTCCGCTCCCGTTATATAACATGCGTTCCGCAAAAATTATCCTCAATATCGGGGGGATGACGTGCGCCGCATGTGCAAATGCAGTGGAACGCTCTGTTAAAAAGGTAGACGGGGTTTCCTTCGCCGTTGTGAACTTTGCTTCGGAAAAATTGACTGTCCGCTACGATGAAGATATCACAACCGTTGCCGCCATAAAAAATTCCGTTGACAAAGCGGGTTATTCCGCCTCTTTTGAGCCCGCCCCAGACGAAACCCCGCGTCTAAAAAAAGATTGCGTTTTAGCGGCACTTTTCTGTGTTCCTCTCTTTTTTATCGCCATGTTTTCCATGTTTGCCCCCGGCGAGCTAACCATCAATGTTACTGCCGTCTGTCACAAATGGATAGCGTTTGCGGAACTTATACTCTGCACTCCGATTCTATTTTTTGGGCGCAGATTTTTTACCGTTGGGTTTAAAAGTTTGGCAAACCTCTCTCCGAATATGGATTCCTTAATTGCCATAGGCACTTCCGCTGCATATATTTACAGCCTTGTTGAAATCATCGTTGAACTCCCCCACCCAACCCCCCATAGCCTCTATTTTGAATCCGCCGGCGTTATCATAACACTGGTAAGCATAGGGAGGTATATTGAGGCGAGGGCAAAAAAGACCACCGGAGATGCCGTAAAAACCCTCCTTGACCTCTCCCCGAAAGAAGCGTTGGTCATACGGAACGGAGAGGAAATTATAATGGACGTCCAGCAGATAAAAGCGGGGGATACCATTATAGTAAAACCGGGGGGAGTTTTTCCCGCGGACGGGGTAATACTAGCGGGGGAAACCTCTGTTGACGAATCCATGCTGACGGGGGAGAGCCTCCCCGTTGAGAAAAAAGCGGGCGATCCCCTGATAGGCGGCACATTGAATAAATTCGGGAAAGTATTATACAGAGCAGAAAAGGTGGGGGGCGACACTGTTCTGGCGAAGATTGCGGAGCTTGTGGAGAACGCCCAAAGCTCCAAAGCGCCGATAGCCCGTCTTGCGGATAAAGTATCGTTATATTTTGTGCCTGCCGTAGCCTCCCTAGCCTTTATGAGCGCCGCTCTCTGGCTTATTTCGGGAGAGAGCTTCCCCATAGCTATGAAGATATTTATCGCTGTTCTTATAATAGCCTGTCCCTGCGCATTGGGGCTTGCAACGCCAATGGCGATCATGGTAGCGGCGGGGCTTGGTGCGCGTTTTGGCATCTTATTTAAAAACGGCTTCGCCATAGAAACAGCCCATAGCGTTAATACGATTTTTGTGGATAAAACCGGCACAATCACCGAAGGCAGGCCACGCATTGCAGAAATTACTCCTTGTAACGGATTTTCCGCCGATGATATCCTTAGGTTTGCCGCCGCCTGTGAAAACGGGAGCGAGCACCCTTTGGGGAGGGCTGTTATGGAAGCTTTTGCCGCAAAAGGCGAGTCTATCCCTTCGGCGGAGGGTTTTACCGCCCTATCAGGCTTTGGCGTGCGCTGCACAACGGGGAAAACCGCCGTTTTGCTCGGTAGCAAAAAACTTATGGCGGAAAATGGGGTTGAAATATCCCAAAATTTGGAAAATGAGGGGAAAACCTTAATCTATATGGCGTTAAACGGAATGTTCGCAGGGGCTTTAACCGCCTCCGATACGGTGAAACCGTCCAGCCGCATAGCGGCGGATAGGTTAAAGGCGCTGGGTATTGAAGTAATTATCCTTACCGGAGATAACAGTTCCGCCACTGGAGCAGCCGCAAAAACGGTTGGGGTTGAAAAGTATATTTCAGAACTTACTCCTGCGGAGAAAGCGGAAATTGTCCGAAAGGCAAGGGAGAGCGGAAAGAGAGTCGCTATGGCGGGGGACGGGATAAACGATGCCCCCGCTCTGGCGGAGGCGGATGTTGGAATAGCCCTTGCCTCTGGAACTGATGCCGCCATAAACAGCGCCGGCATAGTCCTTATGAAAAATGATCTTTTAGATGTTGCTCTGGCGATAGAACTCTCTCGCAGAACTGTGCGGAATATAAAGCAGAACCTCTTTTGGGCTTTCGCCTATAATACGCTTGGGATCCCTGTAGCCATGGGTGCTCTTCACATCTTTGGAGGACCGTTGCTAAACCCGATGATAGCCGCCCTCATGATGAGCTTTTCAAGCGTGTCTGTGGTTTTTAACTCCTTACGGCTAAAGAGATTCAAGCCTGATGCCGCAATAATATAAGCAACGTTAAAGCGGCGCCTTAAAAACCGATGATAGTGATAGCGCAGGATATAGGGGGCGAAATATTTCCTCATAGTTCTTAGGGTAGTTGCCTATGTTTTGCCGGCAGCCGCCGATTTTCCCCCAAAACCTTAACTTTTTAAAGTTTACGTAAAAATTTATCCTGTCTTTTTTTCATGCCGCTCTTCTGATCCTGCCGGAGTTTATTACCACTATCAGTGAGCTTGTAATCATGCTTATAGCGCTTACTATCGGGTGCAGTACCCCTATAGCCGCCATAGGAATCGCCACTAGGTTATAGGAAAATGCCCAAGCCAGATTCTGCCTTATGGTTTTTACAGTTTTGCCGGAAAGATTTATAAGCCGCTCAAATATCCGCAAATCCGTGCGCACCAGAACAATATCTGCGGATTCCACGGCGATATCGGATGCCTTCTGCCCCATAGCAACCCCAATAGCGGCTTCTTTCAGCGCCAAAGCATCATTTATCCCGTCTCCCACCATTGCAACAACTTTATCTTTCTGATAATCCCTTATCGCTTCAATCTTATCAAAAGGGCTTAACCCTGCCTTATAAGTTACGCCGGGAAGTTTTTCCGCAATGGATGAGAGAACCCCTTCATTATCCCCCGACAGGAGTTCTACACGGTACCTGCGTCTTAAACTCTTTATCACCTCCTCCGCTTCCGGGCGGAGCGGGTCTGTCAGCAGGAAGTAACCGGCACATTCGCCGCTTATCACCGTGTAAACCTCTGTTTTCCCCCTGCTCTCCAACTTCTCCATCGGGCGTTTGCAAAAATCTTTAACATAGTCAAACCTTCCCACCGCCAAATCATAGCTTTCTCCGTCCACCTCAAGGGTTGCGCTTATCCCCTTCCCTTGTTTTTCCGTAAATGAGATGAGTTTATGTTTGATCGGCGCCGCAAATGTGGAGATAGTCTTAGCAAGCAAGTGGTTTGAATAGCTCTCCGCCGCCGCGGAGAGGGAGAGAAACTTTTTTTCATCAATATAGCTTTTGTATTCCTCTATCTTAGGTTTTCCTCCAGTGAGGGTTCCCGTCTTATCAAGGCAAACCATATCAAGTTTTGAAAGGAGCTCAAAGGCGTCCCCGTTTTTTACCAGAGCCCCTATGCTGACCGCCCGGGACGAAGCCTCGTTGACAGAGAGGGGCGCCGCCACCCCCAGAGCGCAGGGACAGGCGATCACAAGAACAGCTACCGAATTCATCAGCGCTTCATATACACCGCTTCCGAGATAGAGGTGAACCGCAAAAGTCAGCAGCGCTATGAGGAGAACAATAGGGATGAATATACCTGATACTCTGTCCACAATATTTATTATCCGCGTCTTTGATATATCGCTTGCTTCTATGGCGGCGATAATCTTTGAAAGAACGGTGGTTTTCCCCACGGATACCGCCCGCATTTCAATAACCCCGTCCGTATTCACCGTTCCTGCATAAAGGGTGTCGCCCTCCGCTTTTCCCACCGCTATCGCCTCTCCCGTAAGCATGGATTCATCTACAGCGGCATTGCCGGATATAACAACCCCATCCACCGGCACCCGATCCCCCGCCGAAACCCTAAGGGTATCCCCCTCTTTTACCTGACCTACTGGAACCACCGCATAAACATCCCCCTCGCCTTTTAAACGCGCAAACATAGGGATAAGGGAAAAGAGGCTTAAAAGACCGGATTTCGCCTTATGACGGGCTGCAATATCAAGGTATCTCCCAAAGGTGATCAGAGTGATAATGGTTGCAGAGGTATCAAAATATATCTCACGCTGTAAAAAGATGGCGGCAACGCTGTAAATATATGCACTCCCGCTGCCTAGCGCCACCAAAAGATCCATTGACGCGTGGAAGGAGCGGAGATTTTTTACGGAATTCAAGAAAAAAGGCTTGCCTGTGTATATAAGCACCGGTGTCGCCAAAACCCACGATATAACCTGAAAAACGCTTTTGGTGGTTTGGGGCATATCGTTAAAATAGCCCGCATAGAGCGCAAAGCTATACATCATTAGCTGCATGGTGAAAAAAGCCCCAACTGCAAAACGCATGAAGATGTCTTTCTTCTCCTTGTTGGATACCGCCGGATTTGTTGCCACCGGAGGATAGCCTGCCTTGGCGACAGCTAAGAGGATAGTTTTTAAATCAACTTTTGCGGGATCATACTCTAAAACCGTTCTATAAGTGGCATAATTGACCCTGACAGATAAAACGCCGCTCTGCTTTTTTATGATATTTTCCACCAACCAGACACAGGCGGCGCAACGGACAGAGGTTATGAAAAAGACAACAGAATATGTTCCGGAGGGATTCTCCGTTACACAATCTTTAAAGAGCTCTTCAACGACAAAAACATTGGGATCAACCTTTGCAGTCACAACCCCAACCTTGCGCTCGTAGTAACTGCCGAGCCCAAGGCTGTGAATCATATCCCAAGCGGTGCGGCAACCGTCACAGCAGAACTCTTCTTCCGAAGCTGCCCCGCAGTGACGGCAAACGCTAATCGTCATCAAGTATCCTGTATTTAGGACCCTCGGGATCTTCGAATTGCTCTCTCTTATTCGCCCAGATGAGTAACGCTAATACACCTGCGGAAACAATTAGACTGACTCCTATCAGGATGTAAAGCGAACTCATAAATTATCCGGCGTAAATAAGCCCAACAGCGAGCGGAACCCCGATCATAACAGCTAAAGCAAGGAACATAACAATAGTACCAGTTTTCATAAGTCATCTCCTTCAATTTATATAAAAAGACTTAACTAGACTCACGGGAACACCTTTGCAGGTGTAATCCAAGTTTATATCGTGCCAACCTTCCGTGCCCTTTTTAAAGTCCGCAATCCACCGTTCGCCCGTTCCTACCCAAGAGACGTCCGCTTTGCCGCCGCCTGGAAGATAAACGCTGAAATCAACGCTCCCGTTGTCGGGACCGGGTGCGATGTTCACTTCCAACCTGCAGTTTCCGGCGCAATCAATGCTCCAATTTATATTAGATTCGCTTACAACCTCCGCAGTGCGATCCGCCTGCAACCCTTTAACATAAAGGGAATTGCCTATACGATCGTCTCTGTTTGCACTTCCTATAAAAATAAGCGGAACAACCGTTGCCAGCGCAAGCAATATAAGGACAAGTATCCCTTTCACCAAGTCTCCTTCATTTTTCAATAAGCCGATATAAACGTACAGCTAATAACTATAAGTATCTATTCTTTCAGCCGAATTTTAACCCATTCCTCCACCCTGCCGCGCAATGCACGGGCTCGCAGATTTGGAGAACCTTCCGCCTCAAATTCAATGTCTACCATTTTACTATCTTTTCTCGGCAGTGTAAAGTCTGTTATTAAATTTTCGTCATTATATATTTGTATAAAGAGATTATCGTCATAAACATTTTCAACATTCAGAGAGAGCGTATAGCGGGTTTTACCTGACACATCCGATCTGCTCTGGCCGGCAACCGCCACTTTAAGCTCTTTTATTCCGAGAAACGCAACGACGGAGAATATAATGAAACAGAGGGCTATTATTAGGGTTATTAATTTATTAACCTTAAATGGTCTGAACTTCCCGCTTCCAAAAAAATATCCCACAAGAGAGAGTTTATTCTTCCTTGCCATAATGCCAGAACAGGCATCCACGCAGGCGGCGCAAGAGACGCATTTGGAGCTCAAACCGTCTCTAATATCAATCCCCGCCGGGCATACCCTCCCGCATATACTGCAGTGAATACAATCCCCCGCTCTTTCCGGGATAACCCCGATTCTAAGAGTATCGTTATCAAACATAATGGACTGAAGCATGGAATAAGGGCAAACGGTGGTACAAAACTTTCTCCCCCAGAGGATAAAGAAAAGTATGAAAAGTGTTAAAAACCACCATGCAAAGTGAATTGTGCCAGAGGCAAGGCGGGTGATGAAAGTGTTGAAATCCATGGTATATCGGACAGTTCCGCAAGTGGCAAGAAACGCAAAGATGAGAGCAAAAGAAATCTTTTTAAGGCAGTATATTTTCGGGCTTTTTTTCCGGGTGTCTTTTATTGGGATAATCTCCAGAGAGATGGCCTGAGGACAGAGCCAACCGCACCATATCCGCCCGAACACCTGCGTGGCATAGATAAAAAAGAAGAGAAGAGCAAATGTTACGAGCAAAACCGTAAATATATGGGAACTCTTAACTATCCCCCCTGCAAAATAGATAGTCATCGCCGAAAGATCAAAGCGGATGAGGGGAAGCCCGTCAATATTTATAAAAGGAACTGTAAAGAAAAGGAAAACTATTAAAAAGTAAACAACCCGCCTTTTAATAAGGTAGTTAGTTTTTTTCTTCATCTTTTATGATGTCATATTTGGGCTGCTCAACCGTATCTTTCCTTTTGGGTGAAAAATAGTATATAAAAGCGATTATAAGCAGAACAACAAGGACTCCTCCGAAAACATAGGTAAAGATTGCCATTAATTTCTCCTTAAATTTTAAATAAGAGATGCTTTTTTGCAGAGCGCCCCTTTAGCTCTATATTTAGAGCAAAGCACCTGCGGAAAAAGAGCTGCCCGCTTTTGCTCATAAAAAATAATTCCCCTGCAATTCAGTGGGTATTATAACATATGCGCCGCAATAATTGCAAGCAACTATTATGCCGCACGATTAAGGCGGCAGTTTATGCGGATGAATTATAAAGGGATTTTTCCGCAAAAAAAGAGGGGGGATCGTTTAATTTAATGTGTTAATCCTATTAATTTATAAGGGCAGATAAAAAGGCGGCTCAGGAAATCCTCTGTTCTTTCCGGCTTTTATGCAGCTAAAAGGAGAAAAACAACAAATAGCTGTCATAGCGGAGGAGAATTTCCAAAAACCGCACTCACCAGCTTTTCAGACGATAAAGACGCACTTTCTGAAATTCAGAAAGTGCGCCGGACAGCGGGCTTTTTCTTCCATAGAATTATATGGAATTAATTTATAAGCGGGTACCTCTTTTTTAACTCGTCTCTTAAACTAAGAGCTCTCCTCTTTTCAGATTCATCAAGCTCTTTGTCACACTTTTCATTAGCGCCGCTTGGTATATAAAGCCATGCACAACCGGTTACAAGGTCGTTAGTAAAACCGATCTGACCTTCATAAAAGAGGTTGCCCAGGCTTATTTGGGCTTCCGTATAGCCGTGGCGGGCAGAAAGTCGGAAATACATGGAAGCTTGCTGGGGATCCTGCAAAACCCCTTCCCCGTGCTCATACATTAAACCAAGCATAAATTGTGCCTGACTGATTGCTTTTATCCTATCGGCGGTTTTTTCCCTCTCTTCTATAGGCAGACGCGAAAGGTCTGTATCCTCAGGATAAACCTGTTTGGCTGCCTTCATAAGCCATAGACGGGCCTGGCTTAAATCTTTGGCGATCCCTTTTCCTTCATGATACATATAGCCGAGGTTAACTTGAGCGGCAACGGAATTCGCTTTGTCAGAGGCATCCTTAAACGGCTTGAAAGCCTTCTCCTGCACTTTAGCATCAGAGCTGGAGAGATAGATATTCCCAAGTTGAACAGCCGCCTCATAATTCCCCTTGCTGTAAGCTCTTGAGAACCATTTTTCAGCTTCCGCCATGTTACCCGAGTGGAGATAATAAAGCCCTACGCCGTATTGAGCAGAAACATCCCCGCTTTCGGCTCTGCTCAAAGCGGAAGAATTTTCGCTCTGTGCAAAAGCGTTAAAAGATAACAAAAACAATCCGACAATCAGAAATCTTTTCATAAGCTACAACACCTCTTAATTTTTGCAATATCTTCACTGACAAAAATGCGTAATAAGTATTCCGAACAGAACACCTCCGCCCAATTTTAAAAGTATACCATATTAAAACAAAAAGGCAAGAAAAAATACTTTTAAGCCACAAAACGTTCTGATTCACTTGTGATAATGTTTCAGATATTCACGCGAGAATTTGTTCCGGGGATGAATTTATATAAGGATATATTTGTATCAGGCTGTCGAAAAAGTCAGTTTTAAGTGATGTTGTTTTAAAATGGATGTTTAACTTTAATAACACTCACCCTGAACCGCCCCGCCTTGCGGAGGGGAATTTTAAAACCATCGCAATTCTGGGCTATTTAAACACTCTGACGCGTTCAGAACTATCCGAACGCTCCTTTGATACTAATAACATTATAAAAGTTTCAATCCACGCTTTTACGCGGAAGGCGACACCCCGATTTTAGTTAGATTTGGTATTTTATCGGGGGTTTCAATTCACGCTTCTACGCGGAAGGCGACCCAAAGAGGCGGTCTACATTAATCGCCTAGTCCGGTTTCAATCCACGCTTCTACGCGGAAGGCGACGCCGACTTTGAAAGTTGGCTTAGAATCCGGATAATTTTAACTGTTTCAGCCAACCCGCCGCACAAAGATAGCCTCCACAGTTAAAATGAGCCAAAAAATTTTCAAATGTCACTATTTATCTGTATCGCCAACCTATATTCCGACTTTCCCCCTATAATCCGCGGTTAAGCGCGGATGCAAAGCCTTCGGGGAAAGCTGCTGTTCGGCATATATATGGGAACTGATGTTTGGCGAATTTTCAAATATCAATTAACGGCGGCGATTAATAAGTGCCAAGCGATGCCGTTAATGCGCTACGATTCAGTATCCGTCAATAATTTCCGGCTTCAGTCCGGGGAGTTCTTTTAATTCATAACTCCCGTCCGGTTTGGCTGTCAGAGAATCGTGAACCGTTGCGGAAGGGTACTGCCTTGATTTTGAGTTATGCTTCCACCCAGAACACCTTTAATACCCTCATGGAACCCTCCGGACGGGCTGAGGAAGCGTCTGCTTCAAAGAGCTTGGGCAGAATCTCTTTAATAGTTTCCGCATCCTTATCAGAAAACCTTGTTCTTTCGGCAAGTTGAGGAGTTATCGCACCATAGGTAACATATACGGCGTTTTCCACTTTCTAAAAGTCGGTCCTGCAGCTTTCTTTTTAAGCAAACATCCGTAACTTCGCCTTTTCCGTCAAGGAGTTGGCGCGGACGGTTGCCATCAAGGAGATCTCCGTTGGGATTAGCGTTCTTAACCGAAAAGACCACCGCAAAATCAATTTTGCTGCTTAGACTCATAATATTCCTCCTTCTTATTTTTTTTAACCTTATAATGCAAAGCGTTTAACTGCTTAAAATAACCTAACAGGTAAAGTCCGGACAACACGAACAAATCGCTCTTAAAATCGCCGAGACTGCCTTTAATTTTAATTATCTCCCCCTGCATGGAGTTGTAAAAATCTGTTAAGAGATTCGCCTTAAACCGTTTTTCATAAACGCCAACCTTTTTAAGTATCCATTTAAAGGCTGCCGCAGGTTTAGAGGTAGTCTCTTGAAGAGATTGCCTCCAGACTTAGGGAGTATAGGGTGCCGTTTTCACGGGCAATATGACTCCTATATAGGGCGCAAGCCGCCGCCAGACAGTTTTTCCATTCATAATCCTCTAGACTATACGGATTGGAAGCCTTAGCAACGGCAGTTTTCACAATATCTGCCGGAACTTTCTCTCTATCTGCTATACAGGGGAGCAAACGTTTTACTATCTCTTTGCGAATCCCCCTGTTTTTTGTTTTGGAGTTTCCGTATACAAAATCTGAGAGCTCTTTGGGCGCAAAGACTCCGATTATAAAACGTCCGCTTTTCCCGTTTTTC
>JAITJJ010000083.1 GCA_031278965.1 Deferribacteraceae bacterium | reverse complement strand
GAGCGTCGGGAGGTCACTATGTGGGGGACGGCGATTCTAACCATGAGTGTCCTTACGGCGGCGGACACAAAGGGGATCTCCCGCAACTATACGCAATCACCGGCGGCAAGATTATTAATACGGTGGTTGCCCCTCGTCTGACACTGAGCGATATCATTGGAAGGGATTTTATCATTCATGCAAACCCTGATGATTATGCAGGGTTACCCGGTGGCGCGAGAGTTGCATACGGGACTATCGCCGTAACGGAGACGCTTGAAACCACTGTAAATTTAGTGAATACAACTGGGATTGGCATCGGGATAGGAAAGATTACCGCCACAGACTCACCGGACGGTTTGCTCCTTGTGGCGGATCTCACTTCTATCCCTGCGGGTGAGCATTATTTTCACGTGCACGAACACCCTGACTGCGGGGTAAGTGATGACGGTACTCCTGCGGGCAAAGCGGGCGAACACTATTCTGTGGACAACGAGGATAGGGGGATTCTTCCCTCATTGGAGGCTAGCACTGGGGATTTTGTAAAAAAATTCGTTCTTGCCCCCACGCTTGATCCCGTGCTGACGCTCAACGAAATAAAGGGGCACTCTCTTGTTATACACGCTGCGGACGGCAGTAGGTTAGCCTGCGGGATAATAGGACAATAATAAGCGTAATACTTTCCAAGACAGTTGAAAAAGCGGCGGGTTTGGAGATTTATTTTTTAATACCAAACTCCCGCTCCCCCGCCAACCCTCTGGGAAGCACTGATTTGTATTTTATAGCGAATAGCCGCGTCTTTTTGACGGATTAAAGTCCATCAAATATCCGTCCCTTCACTTAAAACCTCAACTTTTTGCTTGCCGCAAAAAGACAGTAGCCTTTTGCAAACGTATGCAAACGTATTACAGCTCAGAGCCTCCGAACAGCGAACAAAAGGCGTTGTTGGAAGAATTTAAAATTCCCCTCATCCACCTTTCCTAATATAGATTTTACTTTATTTTCCCGCATTTTAAGATAATATGTTCTTAGTGGGTTTATGCGAATAGCTATCATTAATGTCGGGGCAAGCGCCTTCAGAATGTATATTGCCGAATTTTTGCGCCATGAGCGTGCCCTTGATTTTTTGATCAAACCTCTCCGTATTGGCAAAGATACCTTTTCCAAAGGATATATAAGTCTTGAAAATGTTAAAAAATCCACCGAGATACTAAATCTTTTTAAACTAAAACTTGAAGAATATGGGGTAACCGAATATCGCGCCTTATGCACAAGCGGGGTTCGGGAAGCGGGGAATAAAGATTTTTTTCTGGATTACACTCTGCATAACTCCGGTATCAAACTTGAGGTTCTGGAACCTTGGGAGGAGTCCTATATAAAATATGTGGGGGCAAAAAACAGCGTAGACAACTTTGAGGAGTTGGAACGGGAAGGGGTAGTGCTTGCCAATGTTGCAAGCGGAAACGTAAACCTTCATGCCACTTTAAAAAACCGGGTGGTTTTCAGCGGAACTCTACCATACGGGAGCCTCCGTTTGCGGCAGATGTTTAAGTCTATATCCCATATGAAGCGCTACCGCGCCATTCAGGAATATGTAAAAATAATGATAAACTCTGTCGCGCGGGCAGTGGAGTCGGGAACCATAAACCATCTTATCGGGGCGGGCAGCTCCATAAATATGATGCTCTCCCTCTTTAACCTTAAAGATAACCGAATTCACTTAAATATGCTGCAAGATATATATGAAAAGGTGCGCACCCTCCCTCTGGATGAGATCATTGAAACCACGGGGCTCCGCCGTGAGCAGTCAAGCGTTCTTGTTACAACCCTTATTACCTATATTGAGCTTATGAAGCTGGTAAAAGCAAAATCCTTTGTTTTCAGCCGTGATACCTTCCCAAGAACTATGGCGCTCTATTATACGGGGAAGATTAAAGACACCCATCTTTCCGACCGTGCAAAGAACACCCTAATGCACATTGCCCGGCACTATAATGCCGATACCCGCCACGCCGTATGGGTAAACTGCTTCGCCCGCACCATATTCAAGGAGCTCTCGGATCTGCACTCTCTTGAAAACAATATGCGTTTTGCTCTGGAAACAGCGGTGGTTCTTAACGATGTGGGAAATTATATCTCAGATTTGGATGCTGCCGCCAACGCTTTCAACATCATTAAAGCGATCCAGATGCCGGGGATAGATGCGGATATATTCCAAACCGCCGCCTGTGTGGTTTTTGAAGCAAACCGCACTCCGCAAAGCGTGCCTCCGGGCGGATATGTTGAGATGATGGCAAAAAATCCGCTGACTATCCGTAAGTTGGCGGCGATACACCGTTTGGCGGATTCTTTGGATGCCGCTCGAAACCGCCATATAAAGCGTATCTCCATAAGCGTATCCGACACCATTGTTGTTACGGCGGATACAGTAAGAGAGGCATACCTTGAGACGTATGCTTTTAACAACCTGAAACGGTATTTTGCCGAAACCTTTGGTATTGGGATAGAACTAAAAACAAGGATATGTTATGAGTAAGAATAGAATAATAAATAGAGAGCTAAGTTGGCTGCGCTTTAATGAACGGGTTCTCAGCGAAGCGACAGACAAAAGAAATCCGCTCCTTGAGCGTTTAAGGTTTTTGGCGATATTCGCATCCAACCTTGACGAATTTTTTATGGTGCGAGTAAGCGGTCTGCGGGAGCAGATAGATGCGGGTTATATCGAACCGGACCCTTCAGGGTATGTGCCTACAGAGCTTCTTTCCGCCATAACAAAGGTAACGAACGAGCTTACTGATTTTGA
>JAITJJ010000063.1 GCA_031278965.1 Deferribacteraceae bacterium | reverse complement strand
CAAAAGCCCTCCTCCTTGCGGAGGAACTTAAAAGAGAGCTGAATACAAAATAAGATACCCCGTCAACTATTGCGTAACCGCAATTTCAGCGTTGCGCGGTTTATATATTTTTGCTTATTATCAGCTTTGCGGCGTGCAGAAGATTTTCAGCCGCAAAGTCCGGCGGCCTCTCCCAACTTTCACCGTGTAGTTGCCGCTCCCCCAAGCCATAGCCGGTGTTCACCATTATAGTGGCGGAACCGAAGTTAAAGCCGGTTCTTATATCCGAATACTTATCGCCTATCATATAGGTCTTGCTCTCATCTATTGGGAGCTGCGCCGTTGCCGTTTTAAGCATCCCTGTATTGGGCTTTCTGCAATCACAGTTTATGCGGTATTTGGGGATTTTTGCATTAGGGTCGTGGGGGCAGGCATATATCCCGTCTATCCTTGCGCCTTCTCTTGCAAAGTGATTAAGCATCTTTGCGTGTATGCGCTCCATAACGCCTTCATCATAAAAACCTTTGCCGATTCCGGATTGATTGGTGACTATAACGCAGAGATAGCCGTAAAGATTTAATAAACGCACCGCCTGCGCCGCAAACGGATATATAATAAACCTGTCGGGATGGTTTATATACCCCCCATCCACATTAATTGTGCCGTCTCTGTCAATAAATACGGCCGGTTTTAGCATATTGCCCCCAATTTCAAGCCGTCAGGCAGAATAAGATGCTTTTTTTTAATAAATTAAAGGGATTTTGTAAAGTCATTTATATCATTTATAAAATTGCGGGGCGTTACCCCCCCAAAACTACCCCGTCTGCCTTTAATTTGCATACTGAATATTCTTTGTGTTGATTTTATGACAAAGAATAGAGCAAGACGGAAAAATCAGGGGGGTTGCATTTTTGATAAAAAGGGTATAAAGTTCAAAATGCTTTGGAGGATATATTTAAGATGAGTATAAAAAACCGAGTTGAAGTTGTTTTAGAGGATATAAGGCCTGTTCTTAACGCAGACGGCGGGGATGTGGAGCTTTTGGACGTGTCGGACGAGGGGGTCGTAACCGTGAAACTCACCGGAGCCTGCGGAAGCTGCCCATTCAGCATGATGACTTTAAAAAACGGGATAGCCAGCAGATTAAAAGATGAGATACCCGAAGTAAAAGAGGTAATCTCTGCTTAAGGTTTGCCAGACTATGTTCGAAAAGGGGCAAACGCCCCTTTTTTCACAATACTGCGCGTCCTTAACATCACAGCACATTATTAAGGTATTTTCCCGCTAAACTTTTTAGTTTTCCCAGCCGCTCCGCGCTGGTGGGACGGCGATCTTTCATTTTATATCTCGGATAAAAGGGGGTAAGGTGATAGGGGATTGCTTTATCTATTCCAGCTAAAAAGAACGCAATCCCCTCTATCTCTTCATCTTTATCATTTATTCCCTCTATCACAAGGGTGGTAATTTCAAGGTGAATTAGAGGCGCCGCTATCTTTATATTTTCCCGAACCGTCTCCAGATCTCCGCCGTGCGCCCTGTAAAAACCAGGATCAGCGCTTTTGAAATCTATATTGGCAGCATCCATAAGGGGGATAAAATCAGAAAAAAGGGAGGGGGTCATCACGCCATTTGAGACAAGCACATTTTTTAATCCGTTCTGACGGGCTAAAATTGCACAATCAGATACAAATTCATAATTTATAAGCGGTTCGTTATATGTATATGCCACCCCTATATTGCCGCATTTTTTAAGGGAAAGAGCGGCATCAAGAATATCTTGGGGGGTCATGGTTTCAACACGCCCTCCGTCAGAGGTTGATATTTCCCAATTCTGGCAGAACGAGCAGTGCATATTGCAGCCGAAACTCCCGACAGAGAGGATAAAGGAACCCGGATAAAAGAAATTAAGCGGTTTTTTCTCTATGGGGTCAAGAGCTAAAGCGGTAACCTTCCCATAAGCGGAGCTTGTCACTTTCCCGTTGATATTCGTTCTTGCTCTGCATACCCCGCGTCCGGACGATTTTATTCTGCACCTATGGGGGCACGCGTTGCAAGAAGCTATGTTTTCCCGCATAGAACAGGCTATAGCTTTTTTAGCATAGCATCTCTTATGTCATCAATGCAGCTTGCGGTGGAACTGGCAAGGTTATTTCGGTAAAAAGGGAGCATTAGGCGAATTGATTCGCTTACTTTATTATCAAAGGGGATAAACCCCAGCTTTTCCACATGGATTTTTAGATACTTCCTTACAACCGTTTCAAACCCGTAAAAGATATTAAGCTCTTTTTTAAATCTAACCATATTTAAACTGATCCCAATCTTATAGTTTTTGGCGAACTCATCTATCTCATCCGCCTTAGCCTGATCAATCTCTTTTACGGCTTGAACCACATCGTCTAACCCTTTGTAGCTGACACTCTTATTGCGGAGCTTTCTGCTAACGTCCTGAAAGGAGTTATCGGCAGCTAAAAGGCGCTCAATATATCTATAAGCTGCAACTTTCAGAAATCCGTAAGCATTTTCAATGGCGGTGGGCTCACTGTTCATCGCCATGAGTTTTTTTGCAGCCAGGTTAAAGAGATCCACCATGTTATAACTGGTGCCGGCGCCCAGATCAAGTATAACGTATTTGTAGTCAAAATCAGAAATCTTATCTATAAAGCGCTGTCTTTCAACCTTGGTGATGTGCGCCATACCCAGTACATCGCCGGAGCCCGCTATAAAGTCTACGCCGACTTCGGTTTTAGTGATTATGTCGCCAAGTTGATACCTTTCCCTTAAGAAATTATATAACCCGGTGGGGGGGACTTTATAGCCAAGAAAGTTATGGAGATTTGCGCCGCCCAAATCCGCATCGACAAGGAGAACCTTTTCCCCAATGGCGGCAAGCGACATCGCAAGGCTGGAAGCAAGAAAACTCTTCCCAACCCCTCCTTTGCCGCTTGCAATTGCGATAATCTCAGACATATTGCCTCCAAAAGAGTGTAAAAGCACCGGCACTTTTGCTCTGTTTTCATTGCGGAGCAAAGAACGTGCAATATATAAATTCGCCGTTCCCTTCTGCTCTCCCGAAATCCGTAAAGCTCTGGCAGTTTTATTATAGCGGTCTCCGTATGCTCTGTCAATTCCCGATTCCATTTGTAATAATAAGGGATAATTTCACCCCTTTAAGAACTGCATTTGTTTTGCAAGCATTTTTATTGCTTATTAAGTTGTATTATGCTAGCATAAGCAGTGAGAATAAATCTTTTAAAAGTTACGTAATATGAAAAATAGAAGTGTTATCGGCGAAAACGTCTTAAAACTGCGGCATGAGAGAGCTCTTACCCAGAGTGAATTGGCGGAGCTTGCTCTCCTTTCGCTTCCTACCATAAAAAATATTGAGGGCGGCAAAGATATTGCCAGACGCTCTACCCTTGAAGCTATTGCCAGAGCTTTGCAGGTAAAGGCAGATGTTCTGCTGGCTCCGTCTCGCCGTCTTTCCGGCGTCCGTTTCCGGAGCGTCAAGGGGTTGCGTTTGAAGTGGCAGATTCTATCGGAATTGTCAAGGAAACTTGATAAATATTGCGAACTTGAAAGATTAAACGGGCTCTCTCCAATTCCCCGCTGGAAATCTCTGAAAGAGAATGACCCCGTAAAACTTGCCGCCAAAGTCAGAAAAAAAATAAAGTTGCCCCCCTATGTCGGAGTTGCCGATATTTTGTCCGTTGCTTCTTACTTGGGGATAAAAGTCTTAAAAGTAAATGCCGATACTGATAAATTTTTTGGGCTTTCCGTAGGGGAGGCAGACGGAGGGCCAGCCGTTATAGCAAATGAGAACTGGCGCTACTCTTATGAAAGAATCGTTTTTACCATAGCTCGTGAAACAGCACACCTTCTTCTTCATTCACTAAAAGATAAAGACAGGATAGAGTTGGAAACAGAGGAAGCCAATACCTTTGCTTCCCACTTTCTTATGCCGGAAGAGGGATTTAGGTTTCATTGGAATCTCTCAAAACATCTGAATTGGGGAGACAGGGTTGTCAAACTAAAAAATATTTTCTCCATACCTCCCCCCGAAATATTATCCCGTCTGCAAGCCCATGAAAAATATGAAGTGTTGGAGGAAAAGTTTTTAAAACACTTTAACGGGCACCTTGAGCCTTACCCGCTGAAAATCCATATAAATATTGAGCAGCACTTTGCTTATCTGGTGCTGTTATCTGTAAGGAGAGATTTCATTACTTCTCAAAAGGCGGCGGAGATTTTAGATATTTCGGAAAACTCCGTAAAAGGTCTGGCAGAGGAGTTGGACTATCTGGCGGAGATTTGACGGCGATTCCCCGCCGTTAGAAGACTAAACACGTCACGCAGACGATCGTCTAAGTCAAAGGCAGTTTTGGTTTTGCGAAATCTTTTTACTTTATTCCGCTTTGCAACTATAATACATAAAACGCTGTTTGTGCAAAGAGCGGGTGATGAAGAAATTTATTAATGAGCCGGATAACGTTGTAAAGCAAGCTCTCGCTGGAATGAGTCTGGCGAACGAGGCTATTATTGATGTCAACCGGTAGCCTTGCTTCGTATTCAGAAAAGTTAAAAAAGAGGGGAAAGCCGCTCTGGTAAGCGGAGGCGGCAGCGGATACGAACCTTTGCACGCGGGTTTTGTGGGCTTTGGAATGCTGGATGCCGCCTGTCCAGGAAATATATCTACCTCGCCCGCCCCCGATCAGATTGAAGCGGCGGCAAAAGCTGATGACAGCGGGCAAGGGGTTTTATTCATCACCAAAAACTATACCGGCGATCTAATGAACTTTGAAACGGCTGAGGTTCTCTGCGAAAGCGAGGAAATAAAGACCGCCTCCGTAATCATCAGCGGTGATGAGGCGGTGAAAGACAGCCTTTATACTGCGGGGCACAAAGGTGTGGGCGCAACTGTGTTTGCGGAAAAGATATGCGGAGCAAAAGCCGAAACGGGGACAAGTTTAGAAGCTGTGACAAAGCTTGCGCTCCGCGGTAATGAGAACGCCCGCTCAATAGGGGTTGCCGCCGCATCCTGCACTGTTCCCGCAACGGGGAAGCCCACCTTTACCATTGCGGAAGATGAAGTTGAATTCGGCACAGGGATATACGGAGAACCCGGTAGCACCCGAATTCCGCCGAAACCTGCCGGTGAACCTGCGGAAATGATGCTTGAGCCTATTTTAAAAGACCTCCCGCATAAGCCGGGGGATTCTGCCATAGTCATACTGAACGGTATGGGGAGAACCCCGCTCCTGGAGCTCTATCTCCTCTATACCGAAGTATACGCTGTGCTTGCCGCCGACGGTTTTCCGCCGGTGCGCTCCCCTGTAGGTAATCATACAACCTCCATTGAAACGCAAGGTTTTTCCGTAACATGTATGAAAGCCGATCAGGAGATGCTCTCCTGTTGGGATGCTCCCGTAAATACCCCGGCTCTAAGGTGGTAGATATATGTTTACAATTCAAACAGCAAAAAAATGGTTTGCCGCTCTCGCCAAAGTTTTGGAGGAGAACAAAAACCGGCTTACAGACCTTGATACCGCCATAGGGAACGCCGCCACCCCTGCCGAGTTTGGCAAAGCCTTTTCATTGGGAGTAGACGGGATTATACAGATAGGGCACAGCAAGCCGGGGGAAAAAACGATGCTTGATGCACTTATTCCCGCTCTGGAGGCAGCACAGCAATCCATAGAATCCAATGTGGATTTCAACGCCGCCCTTTTGCCCGCCTCTGAAGCCGCCCGGATTGGGGCGGATTCCACTGTCCCAATGCTGGCTGTTAAAGGGCGGGCTAGCTATCTGGGCGTGCGCAGCATAGGTTATATGGATCCAGGCGCCTTTTCCGCTTATCTTATTCTCAGAACATTAGCCGAGTTACGGGATCAATAATGGTAGGTCTTGTTTTAGTATCCCATAGCAGGCAGCTTGCAAAGTCAGCGGCAGAACTTGCCCTGAGCATAGCAAACGAAGTCAGCCTCCCCATAGCCTATTGCGGCGGGATTGGCGAAAACGGCGAGCTTTTGGGAACAGATGCTATGGATATTCAGCAGACCATAGCAAGTGTTTACGGCAAAGACGGCGTGCTAGTGCTGGCGGACATCGGAAGCACCCTGTTAAGCTCCCGCCTTGCCATAGAGATGTTGGGGCTGCCTAACGTAAAACTCTCCGGAGCACCCCTTGTTGAAGGAGCGCTGGCTGCGGCAGTCCAGATACTGGCAGGGTGCCCGATAGAACAGGTAGCAGCGGAGGCGGAGAGCGCCCTATCTCCTAAAAATGCGGAGAAAGAAGCCGCTGCGGAGCAGTTTCAAGAAAGCCCGCGAGAGGCGTTAATCTATCGTTTTAAGGTGGGACTGCCGCACGGATTGCACGCAAGGCCTGCGGCAAATCTGGCGCGCCTGCTTTCAAAGTTTTCTTCCTCCGCTCTCATAAGGAACGCAACAAAGGGAAGCCGCCCGGTAAATGCCAAAAGCGTCAACAAGATCACCTTGAGCAATATTACCTATGCGGATGAGGCGGAGATTCAGATTTCCGGCTCCGATGAAAAAGAAGCCTTTGAAGCCCTCCTTGAGATGGTTAAAGAGAATTTTAAGCCGATAACATCAACTGCTCCTGTAAAAAAAGAGCTTAGGGTTATTTCCAGAGGGGTGGTGCTTGGCACTGTAGTTCAAGTTAATAATACGTTTAACCTGCCTGAAATGAGGAGAATCCACGATGCCTCAATGGAGATTGACCGTTTTGAAAAGGCAGTTTTATCTGTTTCCAATTCTATAAAAACATCAGGGGAAAACCTGCGCAAAGAAGGGGCAGTTGAAGGAGCGGCTATTTTTGATGCGATCCTTATGATATTAAACGATGCGGAGCTTTTATCGGAGATAAAGAGCAGTATCGCACGGGATCTCATCTGTGCGGAATATATATATATGAAGAAGATGACCGCCCTTGCGGGGGAGATTCGCGCCCTTCCGAACAGATATATAGAGGAGAGGGCGACGGATATTATGGATGTTGCCGCCGCGGTGCTGTCACGCTTATCGGGAGAAAAAGAGATGCCTCTCTTGAAAAGCGATCTGATTCTTCTTGCCAGGGAGGCGGCGCCGTCTCTCTTTGGAAAGTGGGGAAACCGCCTAAAGGGGATTATTACGGAGATCGGAGGGGAAACCGCCCATGCTTCAATTCTCGCCAGAGCTCTTGGGATACCGTATATATCAGGCTATCGCCCGTCTTCGGAAAATCTGAACGGGGCGCTTGCCATTATAGATACCGACGTGCCGGGCGTAATTATAAATCCCTCTCCAGAGCTTGTCGCAACTTATCAGGATAAGATAGCGCGATTGAAAAAAGAGCAGAAACGGGTTAATACTGCTGGGAAAGCCGCCGCAGTGACCACGGATGGAACGCCTGTTGCCGTTATGGCGAATATCGGGGATATTTTCTCCGCCCGCTCCGCCCATAAAGCTGATGTGGACGGGATCGGGCTCTTCCGCACGGAATTTCTATTTTTTACCCGTCAAAAACCCACAGAAAATGAGCAGATTGAAGCGTTGGAGGAGATACTTAATCTGTTCCCCAACAAGCCCATAACCATCCGCACGGTGGATATAGGCGGAGATAAACGCTTTGGGTGGCTCTATCAGCCCAAAGAAGCAAATCCATTTCTCGGCGTCAGGGGCATCCGCCTATGTATCAGGGAAAAAGAGATGTTTCGCACCCATCTGCGGGCGCTCCTGCAAGCCGCCTATAATAAAGATGTTAAACTGATGATACCGATGGTTTCAGTGAAATCTGAAGTAATATTTGTAAAAAAGATATTAGAAGACGTGCATATGGAGCTTGAAACGGAGGGAAAGTCCCACCTCTGGCCTATTAAGACAGGAATCATGATGGAAACCCCGGCGGCGGCGCTTACGGCAGATGAACTTGCGGAGGTATCGGACTTCTTCAGCATAGGCACAAACGATCTCACCCAATATATCATGTGTGCCGAGCGGGGTTCCACCTTTGACTATAACCTAACCTCTCCGGTTCAGCCGGCGGTATTGAAAAGCATAAAGATGATTGTGGATGCCGCAAACCGGCATGGTCTTGAGGTTTCTGTCTGCGGCGAGATGGCGGGGGAGGCGGAGACAGCCCTTATCCTTTTGGGGCTTGGGGTGCAGAATTTAAGTATGAACTCCATCTCAATAGGGAGGGTTAAAAATGCCATCCGTTCCCGCAGTATGCACGCGTTGGGGAAAGTTGCTCTGGCGGCTCTAAAGAAAGATTAAATACCTACGTAGGCAGCATATATTGCGCTAATAACGGTTGATACTTGAGCGAATGTGAGGCAAGTATTCTTTATGTTTATTTCGTATATAAAATGGAGTAAGATTAGAGCCGAATCAATTCGCATGTTCACGATAGGCTATATATAAGGAGCATAGGCCAGGCGAGAAAAAATTTCGCCCCTATGTGGGGAGCAAATAAGGGTAGATAGCAGTGTGGAACGGTGCATTGGGGCAAAAAATCGCCCCGATGAATATTAATCATGAGATAAGATTCGGAGGCAGATATTTTATTCAATAAAAAAACAGTGAAAGCCTGAAGAAATCA
>JAITJJ010000225.1 GCA_031278965.1 Deferribacteraceae bacterium | reverse complement strand
GAGTACGATCGTTTATTATCCGTTTCCAAATCTAACAACAATCAATAGAACAATGGAAATAAACATGATAATGCCGGACGTTAAAATTATTTTTACGGAATTTTTTTCCGCCTGAAACATCATATCAGCCTTAAAAGCCAGGAGATTATCGTCAACCGCATCAATATTTGCCAATAGCTCTTCCAGATTATCGCGGTTTTTTATGAGATCATCCTCAGATTCATATTCCACAAAGTTCCCGATATACAAAATGGCATACTGAATAAGATTAAACAGAGTGTTTTTAAGAAAAGCAAACTGTTTTGGGAATATATAACTTGGCGTCTTCGCAAGCTCCGGCAGCAGGTCAAACTGGATTTTTTTCAACCTTTCACGGGTTTCGGGGGGGATATCGTTAATATCCCTCACCCTGTCAATCTCTTGCAGGATACGGCGGACAAGGCGGGTATACTGCACCACAAGCTCTGAAATGGCGCTGGTTTTTAAGCGGATTTCTTTTTTTCTAATATCGGTTTTCTTAAAAAAGTTTTTAATAAGAACCATGGCAGACGGCACTTTTACAGACTTTCTTCGCTTCACAACCCTTATGGATCGCTTTGCTTCTATGGCGATAAGGGTTTCCACAATCTCCTCTGTGGTGAATATAAAGTGATTGTTCCCTTCCAGCACATCACGGTCATCTTCATTAAGATTCCCGTTGGTAAAGAAAAATAGGCGGGTGATGTTCTCTTCATTCATCGCCCTTAAAACATCTGTGGTAAGGTATGGATCAAGGGTATCTGAAGGTTTGACCACCTCCAGCCAGATTATAGCCTTCTGTTCATCTTTATTGGCGCCGTAAATCCAAGTCTCTATCCGCCTTCTTCCTTCTATCTCCTTTACCGTTCTGTACAGGGAATAGTTAAAATCCCCCATCACTTCGGTAACGAACTGATAAAACTCAGAAAGTTTAATATTATAAAGAATGTCGTATTTACTCTGCCGTTCAGCGTCAACCATTTGCCACCTTATCGCAACCTTAACAGCATACTAGCATTTTTTATGCCAAGAGGCACCGGAACCTAATTATTTATTAAACTTGCTGAATTGTAAAGGATTATTTCTTTTACCCTCCCCGCAATTACTTGAGCTGCCTGAAATTGCGGAACTTTTTTTCTTGAAAATTTAGTGTTAATGTGTAAACTGGCGGGTATGGACGGGAAACAAGAGTTAAAATGGCTTGCTTGGGAGCTTACCTCCCAATGCAATATGGCGTGCGTGCACTGCCGTTCCTCCTCTGAATTTACGTCACCTATCGGTGCTTTTAACATCGCCGCAGCGGAAAAGCTGTTAAACGATATAGCCGCGATAGCTTCTCCCGTCATAGTGCTCTCCGGCGGAGAGCCGCTTTTAAGGGACGATCTCTTTCAAATAGCAAAGATGGGCACGAACAGGGGTTTTAGGATGGCGATGGCCACCAATGGGCTTCTTGTTGATGATGAAGTGTGCCGCAAAATAAAAGAAAGCGGTATAAATATAGTATCTATGAGCCTTGACGGACACACCTCAAAAATTCACGATAACTTTAGGGGGCAGTCCGGGGCTTTTGATGCGGTTATGAGAGCCGCACAAATCTTTCGGAAGCACGGGATAAAGTTTATTGTCAACTCCTCTTTCACCAAGAGGAATCAAGAATATATTAAAGATACATACGAGCTTGCAAAAAAGATAGGCGCCGCCGCTTGGTATATGTTCCTTATAGTTCCCACCGGCCGCGGTGAAGAGATAATGAATGAACTTGTATCCAAAGAGGACTACGAAGAGATTTTGGAGTGGCATTACCGCATGGAGAGGAGAGAAGGGGAGATACTTGTCCGCCCCACCTGCGCCCCCCAATATTACCGTATCTGGAACGCAAAGAGCAGAGAGGAGGGGCTCGATTCCAAACGGCGCTCCCTCTCCTTTTCCACAGGCGGCGGGAAAGGGTGTATTGCGGGGCAGTCGATACTATTCATCAATTCGGAGGGGGATGTTTATCCATGTTCTTACTTCCCCATAAGCGCGGGAAATGTGTTCAAACAATCTATCGGGGAGATTTGGAAAAACTCCGGACTCTTTGAAGATTTAAGGGATTTTAAGAAATACGGCGGCAAATGCGGCAGATGCAAATATCTTGGGGTGTGCGGAGGGTGTCGGGCGCGCTCCTACGCTGTTGAGGGCGATTATTTTGCCGAAGAACCGTTTTGCAGCTATATTCCCAAAGCAGTTCAACAAATTATATAATATTATGAGAGGCGTAAACGATGTCAGAGTTATTGGAGAGAATTCGCGATAAGAGTTTGCATAAACTCGTCACAACCCCTGAAAGTTTGATTCCGCTCTTTGCAGAAACGGGAAAACGCACCTTAAACCTTGGCTGGTCAGGTTTTACCCCTGTGGGGTATCCAAAAGTTATGCCGATAGCAGTCGCAGATTATGTGGAGAAAAACGGACTTGCAGGAAAGTGGAAGTTCAACCTCTTTATAGGTGCTTCTGTGGGAGCGGAGTGCGAGGATAGATGGGCAGAGCTTAAAATTATTGATAAACGCTGGCCATACCAAACCGGGAAAAATATCGCCAAAGGGATAAACAGCGGCGAAATACGCATGGGGGATAAGCATTTATCTATGTTTGCCCAAGACCTCCTATACGGCTATTACACAAAAGACAACGGCGGCAGGATTGATATTGCCATTGTGGAAGCATCCTGCATTACTGAGGACGGAAATATTGTCCTTACCGGCTCTGTGGGTGCAACTCCTGAGATTATCGCCATTGCGGACAAGATCATCGTTGAGATAAACACCGCCCTCCCTTCCTTTGAAGGGATGCACGATATAGTAACCGCCGACATCCCTCCCAATAAACAGATCATACCTATCATGAAAACTGCCGATAGAGTGGGCACAACCTATATTCCAACCGACAAGGCAAAGATAGCCGGTATTTTGGAGTCGAGATTGAAAGACAGCGGGAGGGCGCTTCGCGGAACCGATGAGGAATCCCAAAAGATTGCGGATAATATTGTGGAATTTCTGGCAAACGAAGTTAAAGCAGGGCGTATCCCGAAAAATCTCCTCCCCCTCCAATCGGGGGTGGGATCTATAGCCAACGCTGTGGTCGGCGGGCTCTCTTCCTCTCCGTTTACTGACTTAACGGTTTATTCAGAAGTCTTGCAGGATACATTCCTCCCAATTCTTGATTCCGGCAAATGCTCCGCCATAAGCTGCTCTTCCCTCTCCCTGTCTGAAGAAGGGTTTGAAAAGTGGTGGAGCAACTACGATTTCTATAAAAAACATGTGATCCTAAGACCCCAACAGATCTCCAATAATCCGGAAGTTATAAGGAGGCTTGGGGTCATCGCTATGAATACCCCTGTGGAAGTGGACATATATGCCCATGCCAACTCCACTCTTGTGGGAGGAACACGTATGTTGAATGGAATAGGCGGTTCCGGCGATTTTCTCCGCAATGCGGCAATCTCCATTATGCACTGCCCCTCCGCCCGTCCGTCTAAAACCGATCCTTTCGGTATCTCCTGCATAGTGCCTATGGTGTCCCATGTGGATCACACAGAGCACGATCTTGATGTGATAGTGACTGAACAAGGTTTGGCTGATCTTAGGGGACTGGCACCGAAAGATAGGGCAAGGCTTATAATTGAAAAGTGCGTTCACCCGGAATATAAGCCGTATCTAACCGATTATTTAGACCGCTCCATTGCTGTAACAGGTTCAGCCCATGAACCGCAGATACTGTCGGAAGTGTTTAAAATGCACCTTTCGCTGCAGGAAAAAGGAACTATGAGATATTGGACAGTCTGATAACCAATGAAATCCTACCGCAAAGAGCTGCACTTTAGCACCAAAACCCGCCGCGCTTATATCAATATCACGCCGCAGGTTGAAGCCGCCCTCACGGAGAGCGGAATCCGTGAGGGTTTATGCCTTGTGAATACAATGCATATCACCTCAAGCATCTTCATCAATGATGATGAGAGCGGTCTGCACCGCGATTTTGAACGTTGGCTTGAAAAGCTGGCACCGGAGAAACCGTATGATCAATACGACCATAACGGATATGAGGACAATGCGGACGCCCATCTAAAACGTACCGTTATGGGGCGAGAAGTTGTTGCGGCCGTCACTGGCGGCAAACTTGACTTTGGAAGGTGGGAGCAGATATTCTACGGCGAATTTGACGGTATGCGCGATAAACGGGTGCTAGTGAAAATCATAGGGGAGTAGGCGAGGCAGTTTAAAATTCCCCTTCGCTCCAAACTTCAGACTGTCAAAAAAGCGTGAAACTGCGGGTCGTTAAAAATTCCCTTTTTATGAACGGGCGGATGGCAGGGTTCTCCGCCCGCGACAGAAAGGCTGGTTGGCTTGGGTTCTCTTAAAAGACTTTTTCGGTCGTTATTTTTTTATAGTGTGCGTCAAGAAAGGCTTGAACAAGTCTTAGAGGGTCCAGCGAACTTTAATGAGAGAATAATATATGAACTTTATCCTTAATAACATTGTCGTTAAAAATAACGCGCATTATGCTTGTTTCCAAAATTAAAAAGTTTTGCTATCTTAGTATTGGGGGACAGATGAAAAACTATGTAAAATACACCGTTGCCTTTGCTCTGGTTGCGGCGGCGCTCCTTTATCTTGTGCTGTCAGGCTTTGACGGCGACAAGGTATATTATCTTGAGGTATCGGAGCTTCTTACTGCCGATAAAACAGAGCTTGCAAAAGGCTTGCGGGTGGCGGGCTATGTCACCGAAAATATCGCCGCAATAGATCGGCTGAACAAAGTCGCTAAATTTGAAATGTCAGAATCTCCGCACGGAGAGGGCTCTGTGATAAATTGCGAATATTACGGTTCCATACCTGACGGTCTTGAAGAGGGAGCCTCTGTTGTGGTGGAGGGTAGTTTTGATCCTTCCCAAAATCTATTTACCGCCAAAAAACTCTTGGCAAAATGCCCATCAAAATATGAGGTAGAGGTTCCGCCCGGTGAGAGCGCCGCGGCAGAGACTATATCCACCGGCGGCAATATTCAATGAATATAGGACAGACAGTTCAATTTTTAGGAGTGATTACGGGGATCATCGCTTTCGCCTCCCTTATATACGCCATAAGCATAAAGAGCGAATCCATATTTAAGCTAGCCCGCTATCTTGCCGCCTTACAGACTTTTTTTATAACCCTCGCCGTATTGGCGCTCCTTCACGCCCTGGTGGGGAGTGATTTTAGATTTCTCTATGTTGCAAGTTATACGGATAGGTCGCTCCCTTTAGTATATAAACTTTCCGCACTATGGGCGGGACAGTCTGGCTCTATGCTGTTCTGGAGTTTCCTCGCATCAATATGCGCTTCTGTGGAACTCTTTAGGCTTAGGTCGGGCAGCCTTAACTATCAATCTTACATCTTAATGGTGATCGTTTTTACCGCAACTTTCTTTTTATTCCTCTGCACGGCGGTTACGCCGCTTTTTGAGATGCTGGTTTTTACCCCTAATGACGGGCGGGGGCTGAACCCTATGCTGCAAAATCCTGGTATGATGATTCACCCCCCCTTGTTATATATCGGTTTTGTGGGCTTTACCGTTACCTTTGCCCACGCTTTTTCAGCCCTTTGCAACCATGATGTCTCCTCTGTTTGGATTAAGAGGACCAGAATCTGGACGCTTATAACATGGGTTTTCCTTACGGCGGGAATTGTGCTCGGAGCATGGTGGGCGTATGTGGAGCTTGGCTGGGGAGGATATTGGGCTTGGGACCCGGTGGAAAACGCATCTTTATTCCCTTGGATAACGGCCACGGCATTTATCCACGCGGCGATAATGTATGAAAGAAAGGATAAACTGCGGGGCTGGGGGTTCTTTTTAATCCTTATCACCTTTGAGCTTACCATCTTCGGCACATTCCTTACAAGGTCAGGCATAATGACGGATTCTGTTCACTCTTTCGGTGAATCCCCGCTCGGTATGTATTTTATCTTTTTTATAGTGCTTACCGAGGCGGCTTTCCTTATAATTGTCTTTAAAAACAGAGGGATTTTAGAGGACAAGGCGGACTTTAACTTTACTTCAAAAGAGGGGGTCTTTTTCGTGGGATTGCTCTGTTTTGCTGCCCTGACGATAGCCCTTATCTTTTATACTATGCTCCCCGTTTTTTCGGAGTTGTTCGGCAGCAAGATTTCTATGGGACAGCGACCTTACAATGTGGTGTCGGTTGTATTTTTTACAGTCATCTTTTTTATGGCTAGCTTTGCTCCGGCTCTTACATACGGGGAAACCAAATCATCCCAATTCTTAAAAACCTATATTCCCGCTTTTATTCTTGCTGTGCTTATCACCGCATTTCCTATAATCTTGGGTTTCACGAAAGCAGAGTCGGTGGTGCTGACCTTTGCCACATCCATTATGCTGTCGGTTTTTCTCATCACCCTAGTTAAATCGGTATATAAAGCGGGAATTGGGATACTCCTGAAAAATAAGCGGTATGCCGGGGCGGTTATTGTTCATATAGGGCTTGCAATCCTCTCCTACGGGGTAATATACTCCGCCTTTTATAATACGGAGCTTGAAAAGAATACCTCTTTTTCAAGCGTGGTGAATTTCGGGAGGTATAGTGTAAGTGTCGGGGAACTCATGCAGGAAAATACTGCAAACTACAGCTCTGACTATATCCCCCTGTATGTGGAGACGGAGGGCGGATTTTTAACAAACCTCTACCCAGAAATCAGGATGTATAATAATAACGATCACGTCTATGGAGAGGTGGCGTATTATTCGCTTCCCAGAGGGGATATTTACGCAATCCTGCAAGGTTTTGACACAAAAGAGAACCTTGTTTCCCTAAAACTTATCTTTCAGCCGCTTATTATCTGGATATGGGTGGGCAGTATTATGATGTGCTTAGGCGCAATATACGCGGCGATAAAACGCTGATGCAGCCGTACCTCTCCGCAATCGGGCTCACTAAGAGATATGGTGAAAAACCCGCCCTTGAAGGGGTGGATATAGAGATAAACGAGGGGGATTTTCTCTCCGTATTCGGAGCTAACGGCGCGGGGAAATCCACCTTCTTAAAAGCTCTCTCCGGGCAGATTAAGCTCACCCGCGGCGCACTATATTATAAAGGCAGGGCAGTTAAAGATGCGGGGGATGATTACCGGAAAAAACTTGGGGTTATCTCCCACCAATCGTTTCTGTATGACGGGTTTTCCGCCCTTGAAAATCTTATCCATTATGCTGGGCTTTATGATGTTCCCGAACCGCGCAAGCGCGCGGAAGAGCTGTTAAAACGTTTGGATATGGCAAAGCGGATGCATGATCCTGTGAGCTCTTATTCAAGGGGGATGCTGCAGCGCACAAGTATTGCAAGGGCGCTTTTAAATGATCCGGAGATTGTTATAATGGATGAACCGTATACAGGGCTTGACCGCAAAGCTTCTCTGATGCTTACCGCCCTCTTGAAAGAGCAGACGCAAAAAAACGCCGCTGTTATCCTTGTTACGCATGATCTGAGCCTCGGCTATGAGCTTGCAGCAAAAGTTTTAATCCTGTCCCGCGGCAAAACCGCCTATTTTGCAGAAAAACCTGAAAGTGAAAGAGAGTTCACGGATATATACACAGCTATTGCATAGATATAACTCTAAATTCTACCCTTTTGCCGATTTTATCAGTATTTCCGAAAAGTTTTCAGCCTGATAGGAGTAAACTCTGTTCTGCCTTGTGAGTTCCAACACTGTGCCGAAGGATACCGCCTGACGGAATCTATCAGAAAAGATGCCCGCAAGGTAGCTCCAGAGCGTTTCCTTTCTGTCCAAAAGTATCTCCGTCGTTTTTTTTGATACCTCTTCGGCTTGGGCGCTCATATCCTCCACTACCAACTTTTTTTCTATTTTATTGTCTTCCGCCGTAAAAAAGAGGTCAGCAAGGATAAACGGATCTCCCCGCAAAAGCGCCTCTCTGGGGATAAGGAGGGTTTCCCGCCTTATCAGAAATTTACCCGACAAATCCTCCCGATGCTGCAAATTTACGGATAATTCCTTTGTAAATGCAAGCTCCAGCAGCTTTCCTGCAAACACCGCTTCAGGATCCTCTTCTGGAAAGTCGGTAAAGGCAACGGGGAGCATCATGCGGGACTTTAAGTATATCAGATAGCTTGCAAGCTCAATAAACTCCGCCGCTACATCCATATCAAGCTCTTGCATGCAACGAATCTCATCCACAAATTTATCCGTAATGTCCGAAACGCTAAGCTCAAATATATCAAGCTCGTGGCGGTGAATAAGGTGGATGAGCAGATCAAGGGGTCCGTCATAACGCTCTATATGGACATCTAAAACCAAAATCGCCTCCTAAAAACGAGGGCAAACCGCCCGGTCATCAAGATTTATACTGCAACGTATACTTTTTTTGCCTGTTTTGGCAACTAATTTTTATTTAAATCGCATTATCCTGCCTATATTTTTAAACGTCTTATCCGAATTTTCAGCACCCTTAGAAAATTATAGGAGTAAAGATTAAAATTTTTTTCCATTGTTAATTTTTTTTAGCTTGATTATTTTAACCTTAATATGATAAATATAATTTTGTGCGGTTGGCACGTCTTGCTTAATCGGTAAGCGAGCCTGAATGAGTTAATTTCTAAGCATAAATTGGAGATGTTTATGAAGCTTTTATCAACGGTTCTTCTTGCTGTTTCCCTGTTTGCACTAGCAGGGTGTCACTTTGAGCACGCTCTTCCGTTTAGTGATAGCGGCGTTGTCATTACAAGTTGCCCCACAAACTTAGAGTTTATAGTCAACGATCAGGTTTGCGTTACCCCCTGCAAGATCAGTGCAAGCACAAATGATGACGGTGCTGTTATCTCCTACAATGGGAAAACGTCCCTTGTTCCTTACAAAAGGTCTTTAGTCAGCGGTTATGGAATCACGGGGACAATCATCGTTGCCAATCCCGGCAAGATCGGGCTTCCTACAGACCGTCCGGACGGAATATATTTTCTTCAGGATTATGTTGGAATAGCTGATGTTTGCGGCACAAGCATTGCAGACACTGCTTGGACGCCTACCTCAAGCGATGTTGTAGCTGTTCCTGAACCGGAAGTTCCTGCAGAGGAAGAATATGTTCCGGAAGAAACCCCTGTTGAGCAAGAAACTTCTGCCACAGAAGGCGAAACGGATATCCTTGAAGCTACCGATGAAGAGTTGGAAGCCGAGGCTTATGATCTTGAAGCGCTAGAGGAGCCGGAAGAGTTGGAATAAGCTATGCTGAATTCCGCCAATAAGCCTGCCCGTTCTGTAGATCATATGCTTCAACTTTTTGAAGTATTTAGGACATATGCGAAAGAGGAATATGGAGTTACCGAGCTTAGCAATGCCGTAGGGCTTCATAAGAACAATGTGTTTAGGCTTCTTGCCACGCTCTGTTCCAAAGGTTTTATTGAGCAGAACCCAGTCACAGAGAATTACCGTTTAGGGCTTGGTATCTTTAATCTTGGAGAAAAGTTCATACACAGGTTTGGTATGCTCTCACTTGCCAAACCTTTTATGAAAAAATTAACTCAGGAATTTGGTGAATCTTCCTATATCGGGCTTTTACACGGTGAAAGCGCCGTGTATCTCGGAGTTTCCGAAACCCTTGCTCCGGTGAGGGTTGCCTCGAGGGTAGGAAAGAGTCTCCCCGCCCACGCCACAGATGTGGGGAAAGTTTTGTTGGCGGAACTTCCGGGCAAAACATTAACTTCCCTCTATTACCATAAGCGCCTTACACGTTGCACCCCTAATACCATCACTTCTTTTACAGACCTGAAAAGCTCTTTGCGGGAAGTTGCCCAAAATGGCTATGCTATTGACAATGAGGAGTTGGAAATGGGCATCCGCTCTGTTGCGGTTGCTATACACGGTTTTCAGTCCCAACCGGTGGCAGCGCTGAGTATTAGTGCTCCGGCAGTCCGTCTTTCCATGGATAAAATAAGAAACAAGATAGTTCCGATATTAAGCCAATATTCCTTGGAAATCTCCAAACGCTCCGGTTATGACGAATCGTAGAGCTGTAATTAAGTTTTCGCGGGAAAGTGAACAGGCCTTAGAGGATAAAGCAAAGATACGCAGGTTATCTTTAGCTTTTT